>DATKLQ010000214.1:0-3717 GCA_035542335.1 Ignavibacteriaceae bacterium
TGAAGATGACGACATATTTCCGTAATTCCGCAGAATCTTTCTCGAAGGAATCATTTGATCATCGGATAATTTTAAACCTTTTTGAAGCGAATCCAGAATCGCTCTTCCGCCGGGGTGAAGCGCCCAATGCTTTACTTTCTCTTTCTCAATTCCATTCGATTTCAAAATCTTAATTAATTCAGGAGCGGCGGACTCAAGGATGATCTTCGGCAGTTCCGGCGATAAAATCATTTGGAAGCCTTCGTTTTTAATTCTCCAGCCCATGTAACCCGAGGAATCTTCGAATAAATAAACAAAAGTATCAATCAGTTCTAATTTTGCTCCATGGGATACAGCAGAATTCGAAAAGCAGGCTGCTGCACACCCATCGGCAAAAATCATATTCGACAGAATATTATCTCTAGTCGGTTCTAACTGAAGGTGTAGGCTGCACAGCTCTATTGAAACTAAAAGTGCATCCTGTGATTCATTTTTAGAATTTCCCAGGGATTCAAGAACCGACTGAAAACCGGTAATGGATGCTGCACAGCCCATAAAGCCTATGTTTGTTCTCTTTATTTCACGCCGCAGTTTAAATCCTTCAATAAGAAAATAATCCAATCCGGGTGCAAAGAATCCGGTGCATGAGATTGTAATTAGCCTGCGGATTCCTTCAGTTTCAATTTGGTTTCTGCTTATTAAATTTCCCACCGCATCGTATACCAGTTTTTTCGACCATTTTTCATATTCATCCATTCTTTCCTGTGTAGTAGGAACAACGTCTTTCCCATTTTTAGAAAAAAATCTTTCCTCCGGATTATCTGCCGCATCAGGCAGGACAACAAGCCTAGTCTCGATTCCTGAATGAGTTGATGCGGCTTTAATTAAACGGGCTATTACCGGTCTAGTACCGATTCTTTTTATCAATTCCCTCGCAGCTTTTTCCTGGGATACCTTAAAAGGCGGCGAGGCGGTGGTAATATCAACTAAATAAACTTTTTTCATTGAATTGAATAAGATAATTAGTAAGGGTCTTCTAATTAAGAGGTCATATTTTGATAGATGGTTTTATTAAATTTGGATTACGTCAATATAAAATTTCATTACATATCTAATGAATAAAGTACTCTTCATCACATACTATTGGCCTCCATCGGGGAAGGCTTCGCTTCATTGGCCGCTGAAAATAATTAAGCACTTAACGGAATTTGACTGGCAGCCTGCAGTTTTAACGGCAGCTCAGGATGTTTTTTCCCATCAGGATCAAACTCTCCTGAAAGAAGTACCGGATAATTTAGATATAATAAAAACAAGTTCGTATGAGCCTTTTAAATTATACAAAAGGTTAATAGGAAAAGGCGAGAAAGAGGTATTAATATCGTCTGAAAGTATTTCCAGGGAAAATAAAAGCTTAGCGCATAAAATATCGGTTTGGATTCGGATGAATTTATTTATACCCGATGCAAGAGCAGGCTGGTATCTGCCGGCTGTCAGACAAGGGATCAATTATTTAAATATCAATAAAGATTTTAAGGCGATTATTTCCGTAGGTCCGCCTCACACGGCTCATTTAATAGGAAAAAAATTGAGTAAGAAGTTTAAAATTCCTCATTTCCCTGTCTTTATAGATCCATGGACGGATATCATTTATTATAAAAATTTTAAAAGGAACAAAGCCGCCGTTTCTCTAGACAGGCATTATGAAGAAAGTGTTCTCCAAAATTCTAAACGAGTTATTTTCGTAACCGAAACAATGAAAAAAGATTATATCTTAAAATATAAATGGCTGCAGAATAAATCTGAAGTTTTATACTGGGGTTATAATGAGGAAGATTTCAATGGAATAGAATCAGCCGAACCTGTTAATGAAAAAATAATTCTGCACGCCGGGAATATTTTTGATTACCAAAACCCGTTGAATTTTTGGGAAAATTTGAAAAGGAAAATTGAATCCGGGGTGAAATTTAAACTTAAATTTATCGGGACAGTCGGTCCGGGAATTAAAAGAACAATCGATGAGACGGGACTCGGCAGTCATACAAATTACTTAGGCTTTCTGCTCTACCCGGAAATGATTAAGGAATTAATGAATGCTTCATACTTATTAGTTTGTGCAACCGAACCGAGGCATGTTCCCGGAAAACTTTTTGAATATTTGAGATCCGGAAAACCAATTATTGCCTTCGGTGATAATAATGAAGAGGTAAAGAAGATACTTGATGAATCAAATGCAGGAAATCTTTTTAACTATAAAGATGACGCAGAAGAATTTTTCAATCGGGCCCATGCTTACAAAACAAATCCGGATTACATTAAACAATTTGAGAGAAAAAATATTGCTTCGGAGCTGGCCGAAATATTAAAGGGCTAGAATTATTCCGGCCCTTTATTCAAATTAAAAAAATATTTTAAGAAAAATTTTAATTAAATTTTCTCGACAAACATATATACCAATCCGAACTATAAGTATCGAACCCGGTATAATAAATCCTTTGTTCATTACCGGATATCAGGTAATAAGGGAATGAAATTTTATATACATCCCGGTTACAATCTTCTGTCTTAAAAAAGGGATTACTGCTGTTTTTTGTCCAATGAAGACCATCTGTTGAGGAGGCAAGCCCGAAAGATGTATTTTCATCCAGGATACCCTGATAAACCATCGCAAACTCGTTATTTTCATAAATTACGGAAGGAAAAGCCACTCCATACCCTTCCCAAGATTTCTCAGCAACCATAACCGGATTACCGGAGTATTTTTCCCAATCGATTCCGTTGGAAGAGGTAGCAACTCCTATCTTGCACTCGTGTCCTGTACCGCCCGTAAAGAACATATAGTAGATTCCATCTTTTTTAATTATGGATTGAGGACGTATCTGTAAATCCCAGCCTTCACCGGTAATTATGGGATTACAGGCGTATCTTGTCCAATGTATACCGTCCGGCGAAATTGCTAATCCCACGGGCCAGGATCCGTATTGATCATTCCACCCGGAATAGTACATTTTATAGGTTCCATCTTCTTTTATAACAGGCCCGGAAGAAACATGGTAAGAATCCCAGCCTGAAGAATCCGGGAATAATACAGGAGACTGACCGTACTTTTCCCACTGCAATCCGTTTTCCGAAAAGGCATAATATACATAGCTAGTTCCGCTATAAGATAACCCTGTATACCACATTTTATAATTCGTTTCATCTTTAAGGAGGAAGCTTACACCAACTCCGAACTTATCATATTCAGAGTCATCTTTACTAATGATAGGATTATGGAGATAATCAGTCCATTCTTCTTTCCCCCATGTAACATAAATATATATGCTGCCGGTGCCTTGACCGGTCGGCGATAATACAAGATTAACCTGAGCAGTTATTCCTTCCAATATAGTGACATCGGTTTCTCCCTTGTAAACTACTGTTTCATTTTCATTAAGCCCTTCAACTAACAAATGCCATTTCCCGACATAGATATCTTCTAAAAAGATATCTGCAGTTGAATCAGTCAATATGTTTAATTCGCCCGTAATGCTTTCAAAATTCTCTCTTGAAAGAAGCGCCTTCACGGTAACCACATTTGACGGGGCATTCTGCTTGTCTATAGAGAGTGAAATAGCTCCTTTTTCATTCTCAGTTTCCGAATTTGTAATCGAGGACTTCTTATTACAGCCGAAAAGAAGAAGAATCATTAGAGAGACAGGAAAAAACAAATATATTTTCATAAGGTCCCCATTATTTTAT
>DATKLQ010000215.1:0-9318 GCA_035542335.1 Ignavibacteriaceae bacterium
CTTTTACATAGATTAAAAGAAAGGATTCCCGGGATTGCACTGAGAACTACTTTTATAGCGGGCTATCCCAATGAGACCGAAAAGGAATTCATGGAATTGTGTGAATTCATCCGTGAAATAAAGTTTGACCGCCTGGGTATATTTACATACTCCCTTGAGGAAAATACTTCGGCTTTTCTTTTAGGAGATCCGGTTCCGGAAAAGGTAAAAAAGGAGCGTAGGGAAATTTTAATGGAAATACAGAAAGAGATCTCTCTGGAGAAAAATAAAGAGATAGTCGGGAGAAGGTTCAGAGTATTAATTGACGGAACAGAAAATAATTTTTACGTGGCACGCTCATACAGGGAAGCCCCCGAAGTTGACGGTGAAATATTGATACCATTTAATAATTTAAAACATAAATTTAATGCAGGTGAATTTATCAACGTTGAAATTATTGATTTTAATGAATATGATCTTTTTGCCTCGGCAGCAAATGAGAAAATTCCCTCATCGGAGGTTTTATGAAATTCTTAGAAAATGTATTTACCGTCATTTTATTTTCTGCCCCGCTTTTCGGGCAGGCGCAAAATCCGGCCCAGTATAATGCCGTGGATCCTAACCAGGATTTTTATGAGGATTTTCTTGATTTTTCTTCCGGTGAGTCGGGTAAAACCAGGGTCGATATTTTTATCCAGGTTCCGTATACGAATATTCAGTTTATAAAATCCGATGAAGGTTTCAGCGGGGGGTATACGGTTACCATTTCCGTGTTCGATAAAGATAAAGAAAAACTAATTGCGGAAAAATCATGGACTGAAAAGATTAATGTAAAAGAATTTGAACAAACCACATCTAAAAATAATTTTAACCTGAGCCTCCGATCCTTTTTCCTGGAACCCGATAAATACTCGGTAAGATCGGCAATAGAGGACATGGACTCAAAAAAATCCGCTGTGAAAGAAGATCTTATATCAGTAAAGAATATGCTGAATAGCTTCTCGGTCAGCGACATAATGCTAATTGCTAAGGAGACTATAGTAAACGGAAATAACAAGATTGTTCCCAATGTTTCCAAAAATGTGGCGCTGCAGAACGAAAAGGAGGGGCTTCAGTTTTTCTTCGAAATATGTTCCGATTCTCCTAAAAAAATCGAGATCGAATATTCTTTGATTGAGGGAAACGAAGAAGCAATAAAAAAAGATACCGTAATTAAAAATGTAGATTCAGGCAAAACTCAGATCCTTCATTCAATGAATAATCTTCAACTGGGTATGGGAGAGTATCTTATTAAAGCCGATATCCTCGATACTTCCGGAAATGCAATCGGCACAACTGAGAAAGTTTTTATTTCAAGATGGATCGGAGTACCTTCCACAGTCAAGGATATCGACAAAGCAGTTGACGAAATGGTATATATAGCATCAGGGAGTGAAATGTCCGATATAAAAGATGCTGCAAACAAAGATGAGAAGCTCAAGCAGTTTCTTGATTTCTGGAAAAAGAAAGATCCCACTCCTCAAACCGACGACAATCCGGTTTTTGAGGAATACTACAGGAGAGTTGAATACGCAAATAAAAACTTTTCTCATTATCTGGAAGGATGGCGTACCGACAGGGGAATGGTATTTATAATACTCGGCTCCCCCAATAATGTCGACAGGCATCCCTTTGAGTACGATTCCAAACCTTATGAAGTTTGGGAATACTATCAGCTAAATAAATATTTTGTATTCGTAGATGAAACAGGATTCGGAGACTACAGACTATCGACTCCCCTTTACGGAGATTTCTACAGGTACAGATAAAAAGAATTTAAAGATTGAAAGATTGAAAAATTAAAAAGATAACAAAATAGCGTGATTTGTTACATGAATTTTGTTTATGAAAAATTTCAAGGATTTAATCTTTTAATCTTTAAATTTTTCAATCTTTAAATTAAATTATGATCTTAACCGTCACACTAAACCCTCTTCTCGAACACCGGCTTATCTATACAAAAATTAATCACGGAAGAGTAAACAGAAATCCCTATGAAGAATACAAAGCGGGCGGCAAGGGGATCAACGTAAGCAGGCAGCTCAATTATTTAAATGTCCCTAATCTTTCATTTTTTTTCCTGGGCGGGAATGCCGGCAGAATCTATAAAAATGCTTTGGAAAAAGAAGGAATAAAATTCTCTGCATTACGGACGAGCAGCGAAACACGGACCGCAGTTCTTATTAAGGATGAATCGGATAGAGCAGTTACCTCTTACTTCGGGCTTGATCCCTCGGTTTCTGCCGAAGAGGCCGGAGAGTTTAAACTAAAATTGGAAAAAATGATCGCTAACTGCGAGATTGTTATTTTCTCCGGAAGCTCGCCTTGCAGTGAAACCAACTCTATAATTCCTTTCGGTATTAGAACGGCAAACAAATATGACAAGGTCTCATTCTGCGATACTTACGGCAGCTCCCTTCAAGAATGCATTGAATGCTCGCCTACCATAATGCATAATAACTCGGAAGAAATCGAAAACTCGTTAAGATTATCGCTGCAGAATGAAAATGATAAACTTAAATTCCTGGAATATCTTTACGGGAAAGGGGTGAAACAGGCTTATATTACGAACGGAGAAAAAGAAACATACGCATCAAATTTTGATTTTCATTTTAAAGTCGAAAACCCTAAAATTGACCCTGCAGATCCTACGGGAAGCGGCGACAGCTTTGCTGCCGGCATAATATACGGCTGGTATAATGATTTAACCTTTACCGAAACACTGGAATTAGCATCTTCTTTAGGAACATTAAATGCCGGAAGTTTTGAAATCTGCAGTGTCAGCCTGGAAGAAGCCCTGAAATTCAAGGATAAAATTAAAATATCTTCCCTCGGGAAAAAAATAAAATCAATTGATACGTCCCCTGTTTAAATACTTCATTTCCGTTCTCTTTATTTGCACTTCTATTGCTTTGCCGCAGACTGTCGAATCTATTGAAGTTACGGGGAATAAAATCTTCGGCAGCAGTGAATTGATTCAATGGAGCGGAGTTACTACCGGCTCTGCCTATTTTCCTTCAATCCTGGATTCAGCTAAAGTAAAATTGGCATCTGCTCTTAGCGAACGGGGATATTTTAACAGTACCTTCGGCGGTTCATCAATGGAATTTTTATTTAATCAAACCTTCGGGAAAACCGATTCCCAGAAAATTAAAATCATCCTTTCAGTTAAAGAGAACGATCCCACTTATATTAATCATATCCTATTTCAGGAAGGTGATTCAATACTTACCCGGCAGCTTTTAAATCAATTTAATCTATTGGAGGGAAGTATTTTCGACAGGAATGATTTGGAAGATAATATTTCAGATCTCCTGGATTACTTTGAAAACAACGGACATCCGTTTGCAAAAATCCGGATTTCATCCGTATATTTTTTTAAGGATACTGCCTCCGGGCAGAACCTCGCAGATATTTATCTGAAAATTGATAAGGGAATAAAAAGCAAAATTGATAAAGTTGAGCTTGAAGGGAACTCTTCTACAAAAGATTATGTGATCCTCCGGGAGCTCAGGCTGAATTTGGGGGATGATTACTCCCAGCAAAAATTAGAAGAGCTGCCCAAAAGGTTAAACCGTCTCCGGTTTTTTGAGCCGGTCGAAAGCCCGCAGTATTTTTTAGATTCCAGGGATAAAGGCGTACTTCATATAAAATTAAAAGAGAAACAGACTAACAGCTTTGATGGAATAATCGGATATATCCCCGGCAGCACCGCCGGCGAGAAGGGTTCCTTAACCGGGCTTGTAAATGTAAGCATGCGCAATTTATTCGGAACAGGAAGAGCCGCGGCAGTAAAATGGCAGCAGCTGAATAAATATTCCCAGGAGCTCGAATTGAGATACCTTGAGCCCTGGATATTCGGTTATCCTTTTAATATAAGCGGAGATTTGTATCAAAGAAAGCAGGACAGTACCTACGTCCAGAGAAAATTGGAGGGAGAAATTGAATATCTTGCATCGGATGATATATCTGCATCTGTTTTTATTTCGACGGAATCAGTCATACCCAGCGAAAGCACTTTCTTCACGGTTTATAACTCAAGCTCTATATCGACCGGGATAAACTTTAAAATTGATACCCGTGACGATCCTTATTCACCCACGGAGGGGATGCTTATTCTAAATTCATATTCTTTCAGCAGGAAAAAAATAAGCGGACCGTTTCAATTTTTATCCCCTGAACTCGAGACAAATATAAACCTCCAGAGATTTTCATTGAGCTTTTCCGGCTTTTACCAGATCTTTAAAAGACAAGTTATTGCGCTCGGATTAAACGGCAGAGAGCTGCGCGGTAATTTTTTTGAACAGAGCGATTTATTCAGGCTCGGAGGGGCTTTGACCCTTAGAGGCTACAGGGAAGAGCAGTTTTTAGGCTCCCGGATTGGATGGTCTAATCTTGAGTACAGGCTTCTCCTCTCCAGGCGGACATTTGCATTCCTATTTTTTGATACGGGTTATTATTTCAGGCAGGAAGATCTTGCTAGGAACATCAACAAAAGTGAAGGATTTAAAATCGGTTATGGACTAGGATTAAACCTGGAAACTTCACTCGGAGTTTTGGGCGTAAGCTTCGCTTTGGCTAAGGGGGATTCATTCAGCGACGGAAAAATTCATTTTGGAATAATAAATGAATTTTAACGGTAAAAAATCACCGCTGCCAATCAGTGCATGACCGCATGTATGCATGGTTGCATGTATTCATGTAATCATGCCGTAAAATTTATATACGATTTTATTGTTTTTTCGACCAAGGCGGGACAATTCCATTCATCCTGGCATAGGCAATAGATTGCCCTAAATGCTCATGATTATGGCTTAATACAACCATAAGCATTCTTCTTTCATTCGTTTTATTCCCGTAAAAATCTACAGGTTTATCAAGATCTTCCTCTTTTATATTTGAGATAAAATTCTTAGCATCCTCAAAAGATTTTTTCAAGAAAGCTATTATTTCGGATTTTTGGGTAACCGTTTTTTCCATATCGGGCTTAAAATTTTCGGGCATTGGTGCGCCAATCTTGGATAATAGGAAATAATCTCCGCCTCCGATGTGCATGTACACTTCGCTTACAGAGCGTACTTCATCCGACGGCCTCCAGGAATATTTTTCCTGAGGCATAGCATCGGCTAGCTGTAAAATCTGATTCTGCACGTATTCCATTTCTGCAAGCAAATCCTCAGTGAATTTTGAAGTTGGAGCAGGCTGTTGACAAAAAACGGAGTATGCAGGTGTTAATAGAAACGATAGAAATAAAGAAACTTTAAAGAAATTTTTCATAAGAGCTCCTCTATGATGATTGACAAGGTACCTGAAAACATTTCATTAAAAATTAAAAAAAATTTTCTCCACGGAAGTTTATCGTTCATCACATTGGGTAATTTATTATTATTGAGGTGAATATTTCATTTTTTCTTAAGAAATTTTTTATAATGAACTTTCCAGGGAAATTTTCTGCAATAGTAAAATTGGTACGTCCCCTGAATTTCCTGATTGCTTTTGCTTCTATAATAGTAGCTGCATTAATCTCCGTAGATAATTCTTTCACCTCTTTTAGCAGGATAACCTCGATAATTTTACTGGCTGGCATATCAGGTGCATTTACTGCATCGGCCGGCTATATAATTAATGATTATTTCGACATTAGTATTGATAGAATTAATCGCCCTGAAAGACCCTTGGCAAGCGGAAGTATTAAACAGAAAGAAGCAGTGATCCTTTACTTTATTTTCTTCCTGGGCGGATTAATTTTATCCTTTTTCATAAATATTTTTGCATTCTTAATTGCCTTAATTGCTTCCAATCTCCTTTTTTTATATTCGTATAAACTAAAAAGAATTATTCTGGTCGGAAATATTACAACCGCTTTTCTTACAGGCCTGGCATTTATTTACGGCGGCGTTGCAGTCAATAATCTTAAGAGCACACTGTTTCCGGCACTGTTCGCATTCCTTATTAATTTTTCAAGAGAATTGATTAAGGACATTGAAGATATTGAAGGGGATAAAAGAGAGGGTATCCTAACCTTTCCCGGCAAATACGGAATTTTAAATTCAAAACTATTAATTAATTTTACGACCGGAGTTTTAATAATTTCAACTTTTATTCCTTTCATTTTAAAAATTTATAATATAGAATTTACGGTTATAGCTGCGGTAATAATTGATCCGGTTCTCGTTTATTTTTTAATATCGCTAAATGAAAATCATTCTTTAAAAAACTTGCAAAAGTTAAGTAATATTTTAAAATTAGATATGGCGTTTGGACTAGCCGCAATTTATTTGGGAAAATGATAGCATTCGACAACTCCTATTTATCGGATAAAATAAAATTACTTGCCGGCACAGATGAGGCAGGGAGAGGCCCTTTGGCAGGCCCGGTGGTTGCGGCGTCCGTAATTTTCCCGCCGAAAGTTTATGTCAAAGGAGTCAGGGATTCAAAACTTTTAACGGAAAAGGAAAGAGAGAAGCTTTTACCCAGGATACTTCAGAAATGCATTTCATATTCCGTTGCAGCAGTTTCGCATACAAAAATAGATCAGATAAATATTTTACAGGCCTCATTAATGGCAATGTCTCTTTCGGTGAAAAGGCTGCAGGTGAAGCCCGATCTCATACTGGTCGACGGGAACAAAATTTTTTACAGTGAAATACCCGCGTTGCCGATTATTGACGGGGATGAAAAATCATTCGTAATCGGGGCGGCCTCAATTATTGCAAAAGTTGCCAGGGATAGAATTATGAAGAGATTATGCCCTTACTTTCCGCAGTATTCCTGGTCTAAAAATAAAGGCTATGCAACCCCCGAACATATTGAAGCGCTTAAGCTTTACGGCGCTTCCATACTTCATAGAAAAACTTTCCTTAGGAAAATATTTGCTCCGGATTTTGAGCCGGAATTTGATTTCGAGGCTGAACTGATCGAAGAATAAAGCAGCCATAATTAATAATTAAGGGGAAACCGGCCTGGTTTTAATACTCATATGAGCACTTCATCTAAAGATTTCGGGAAAGAGGGAGAAGAGTTAGCAGCACAGCTTCTGATCTCCAAAGGATATGAAATTATTGTAAGGAATTATAGGTATAAGGATAAAGGAGAACTAGACATAATTGCAAAAGATCCGGCAACCGGATATACAGTGTTTGTGGAAGTAAAATCGAAAACAAACCTGCAGTTCGGCGAACCCGAGTATTCAGTTACAAAGAACAAAATCAGGCAGATTAAAAGAATGGCCGAAGCTTACCTTTTTGAAAAAGAAATTACCGAATTACCCTGCCGTTTTGATGTTGTTACGGTGCTTAAAAGATCAAAACAGTCTCCTCTAATCAACCATTATATAAATGCTTTTGATTAGATGCATGATACCGGATACTTGATTCCGGATACTTGATACTTGATTCCGGATACCGGATGCTTGATTCTGGAAACTGGATGATAGATGGCGGATTCCGGTCCGCAGTCTTCATGTTACCACGTTCATAGGAGTGGAGCAGACTAAAGACTCTTCTATTGCCTAATGCATACTGCCTACTGAATTTTCGGCGGATTCTTCCAATTGATAGGGCCATTCTCAAATCTATACTTCAGCATAGGCAGAACAACATTATTCCACTGCCTGTCAAAATAATCGAAAGCCTTGTCCCATTCTTCACCGTCTCCCCAGCCGTCATGATTAAGTGTGACTTTAACTGTGTTATCATCCTGCTCTGTAAATCGGACTGTAACATGCGTTAACTGCTGCCTTACAGTCGGCATGGTCGGGGGAGCATTCCAGGTGAAAGAGATCATTTTATTAGTTTCATATGCAAGAATAATATTTCCTTCCCCTCCTTTTTTTCCGGCTTCGGCAGACTGGTTAAAATATATTTCATAAGGGCCTTTAACTCTCAGTATTACATGGCAGGCAGGCGCTAAAAAAGATTTTATACCTTCCTCGGTTGTCCATGCTTCCCATACCTCTTCCAGCTTAGCAGGAACATTAATTTCAGCATAGATGGACCGTTCTGTATTCTGTGCCGGTAATTTATAGTAAAAGAAAAAAATCAAGTTAGAGAGGATAATTAGTTTTATTAAAAAATTATGCTTCATGGTTTTCCCTGCTGCTATTTAATATCAGGTTTATTGTTTCAGGATCAATATTGCCCCCGCTGATTATCACTCCGACTCTCCCTTGAGTTTTCACCGCGCCGCTGAGCAGCGCAGCGATTCCGAGAGCGCCCGAAGGTTCGACGACAAGCTTCATTCTGAAAAATAAAAATCTTACAGCCTCAATAATTGCTTTTTCCGAAACTGTTTTTATATCATCCACATATTTTAAAATTAAAGGGAATGTAATCCGGCCGAGTGAAGAGGTTCTCGTGCCGTCGGCAATTGTAGGAGGATTCTTTACGGTGTGAAGCACTTTTGTTTGGAAAGATTTGGCGGCATCATCCGCCAGCTCCGGTTCAATGCCTATTACTTTACAGCTAGGCAGGATATTTTTTATTGCAACTGCCGAGCCGCTTAGGAGACCGCCGCCGCCGCATGGAACCAAGAGATACTCCAGGCGGTTCACTTCCTTAATAAATTCATATGCCGCCGTTCCCTGTCCCGCTATTACATCCTCATGATCAAACGGCGGTATTAATGTTGAACCCTCTTCCCCTTGAATTTTCTTTGCAACTTCCTCTCTGATTTCATTCTCGGGGTTGTATTCAACAACGTTTGCCCCTAAATCCTTTGTTGCTTCTTTTTTTACTCCTGGTGCATTTGAAGGCATTACGATAGTTGCTTTAACATTCAATAATCTTGACGCCAGTGCAACAGCCTGGGCATGATTCCCTGAAGAATATGTAATTACACCCTTTGATTTCCGCTCCTCATTAAGATTTGAAATCGCATTATAAGCTCCGCGGAATTTAAAGGCGCCGATGCGCTGAAAGTTTTCACATTTTAAAAATACTTTTGCCCAAGTAATTTTATTCAGAGTTCTGGAGGACATAACCGGCGTTACATTAGCAACACCTTTAAGAGTTTCGGCTGCGGATTTAATCTTATCGAATAATTCCTGGTTAGAATTTAGATCAGTAACTGGAGCTGTTTCGGCAGAACCCATTTAATTTCCAAGAAGTTCAGAAAAATATTTTAAGTCAATTTTTTGAAGGATAATTAAGTAAATAACTTAAATCCAAATTAAGATTAATTAACATTTTTTTCAAACAGTCTCGAAAACCCGGAATAAGGGACAAGCTCCTTTACATCAAACGAAATTAATTTATGTTCCACCAAGGGAAGAGTCTTAAGTATCTCTTCCGCTTCAGGCGC
>DATKLQ010000216.1:0-14399 GCA_035542335.1 Ignavibacteriaceae bacterium
TTAAAAATGCAGCGAAGAATTTTAACCGGGAAAAATTTGCTCCGGTGTTATTTTTAACTGAATCCTGGGGAGTAAATCAGTTTAAGATTTTAAAGGAAAAAAAATACGGGAATAAAAAAGGGTGGAATTTTGCTCCGACACAAGAGGAAAATTCAATTGTCGCCGTTAAAAATGAAGAGAAGAAGATAATTATTATTGCCGGCAGGCAGATTGTTACTAAGGAGAAGCTCGAAGTCCTTGGTCTGGGGATATTGAACGCAATCGGGGATAAAAAACCTATTAAGGAAGTTATTGATGATGTAAAAAAGAAGGGCGGACTTGCGGTAATTCCCTGGGGTGTCGGAAAATGGGTCGGCTCAAAAAAGAAAATCGTTAATGAAACATTAGAACTGCCCGGGCTTTTTGTCGGAGATAACGGTAACAGGCCTTTTTTCTGGTCCAATAAAAAGATTTTTAGTCAGTTTGAGAAAAAAAATATAAAAAATTTGAGCGGCAGCGACCCGCTACCATTTAAATCGGAGAGCGGCAGAGCCGGCAGCTTTGGCTTTGCAATGGAAGGTGTAGTAAATTTTGATAGGCCCTTTGAATCTCTTTTAAATAAATTATCCGGTGAACAGCCGGAATTACTTTATTACGGTAAATTGGAAGAACCTTTCCGCTTTTTTAAGAACCAGATTTTAATGCAAATAAAGAAAAAAACAAGGTAAATTTGTGAATGAATGCTTTGGTAATTAGTCCTCAGCCTTTTTTCTCACCCAGGGGTACTCCGTTCAGTATCTACTATAGGACTTTGGTAATGTCCGAGCTTGGAGTAAAGATCGATTTTTTAACCTATGGTGAAGGGCAGGATGTAAATATTCCCGGGGTAAACATTATCCGTATTCCCCGTTTTAAATCTTTTGGGAACGTGAAAATCGGGCCGTCTCCCCTGAAGCTTTTTTTGGATTTTTTCATTTTCTTAAAAATGTTCGGCCTTCTTATTAGAAATAAATATGATTTTGTTCATGCGCATGAGGAATCGGTCTTTTTTGCATACCTATTAAAACCGTTTTTTAAGTTTAAGCTTATATATGACATGCATTCCAGCCTTCCGCAGCAGCTTGCAAATTTCAATTTTTCCGAGTCAAAATTGCTGTTTAGAATTTTTAAAGGACTTGAAGACGGCTGCCTTAAAAAAGCCGCGGCCGTAATTACGATTTGCCCTGACCTTTACAACTATGTTAATAATATTATTATCGATAAAAGCAAACATTTTCTAATCGAAAATTCAATTTTTGATCCTGTTAATTTAAAATCCGGGCAGAATAAAGGGAAGGAAACCGAGCATTTTAATCCTCAGATCCCTTCCGGAGCCAAGCTTATTGTGTATGCAGGGACATTGGAAAAATATCAGGGAATCGATATACTTGTTGCTTCTTTTAAGGAAGTTGCGGCAAAAAAGAATAATGTAATGCTTATTATTGTAGGCGGAACTAAAGATCAGATAGAATACTATTCCAAACTGGCTGCAGAAAAGGGGATATCCGAAAAAGTAATATTTACGGGCCGGCTTCCCCAGCAGATAGCAAAAAAGTACATAAGCTCCGCTGCGGTGCTTGTTTCACCGAGGAGCGATGGGACAAATACCCCTCTAAAAATTTATGAGCAGATAGCTTCAGGAATTCCTCTTGTAGCCACAAATATTTATTCTCATACTCAGGTTCTTAACGACGAGGTGGCATTTTTAGTCGATCCCGAACCGTCAAAAATGGCGGACGGCCTGCTGGCTTCCTTAAATTCGGAGGAAATGTCCATGCAAAAAGTACGGAACGCCTTAAAGCTTTATGAGGAAAAATATTCAAGGAATATATATAAAGAAAAAGTCAAACATTTATTGGAATTGTTGAACTAATGTGCGGAATAACAGGAACAGTAGCTTTCAGAAATTTACCCACCATTGATCCCGGCACGCTTGAGTCGATGGTGAATACTTTGTTTCACCGCGGTCCTGATGAGTCCGGCATGAATATCATCGGTGGAGCGGCAATGGGAATGAGAAGATTATCTATCATTGATCTCTCCGGCGGCAGCCAGCCTATTTATAATGAAGATAAAACTATATGGACCGTCTACAACGGTGAAATTTATAACTTCCCTGAACTTCGGAATGAACTGAAATCCAGGGGACATATATTTAGAACTAATACAGATACTGAAGTAATTGTACACGGGTATGAGGAATACGGCTCCGATTTTCCTAAATACCTCAACGGAATTTTTGCAATTGCCCTGCATGATTCCGTTAAGCAGAAATTTTTTCTTGTAAGAGATCATCTGGGTATAAAGCCCCTTTATTATTCCTTTAAAAAGGATTGCATCGTCTTCGGATCCGAAATCAAAGCAATTTTACAAAGCGGATTAATAGAGAGAGAGCTTGATTTGGATGCTTTGAGCGAATTCCTTTCATGGGAATATATTCCCGGGAAATCTACTTTAATCAAATCCGTAAGGAAACTAGAACCCGGGGAAATGATTGAAATTGATCTCCGGAATCCGGTGCTTTCGCCTAAAGCTTACTGGGATGTGCCTGAACCGGATCCGAATATAACAAAGCTTTCCCCCGGGGATTGGGAAGATCTTATTGATCAGCAGATTAAAAGCTCAGTAAAAAAACAATTGATCAGCGACGTCCCGCTAGGTGCTTTTTTATCCGGTGGAGTCGATTCATCTTTAATTGTCTCCGCAATGGGCCCTGCAGAAACATTCAGCATAGGCTTCGATGATCCTACCTATAATGAATTAAAATGGGCAAGAAAAGTCGCCGATCATTTAAAGCTCAACCACCGAGATGAAATAATAAAGCCTGATATTGTTGAACTCTTCAGTTATTTAATGTATTTCTTCGATGATCCAATAGGGGATTTTTCAATTTTTCCTACTTACCTGGTATCTAAACTGGCGCGGAGATATGTTACGGTAGCACTGAGCGGCGATGGCGGCGATGAATTATTCGGCGGATATGAAACTTATTTGGCCGATAATAAAGCTGCCAGCTATAATAAAATTCCTTCAGTTTTAAGGAGAAATCTTATCGAACCGGTGCTCAATTCTTTGAGGCCGACAGCTAAGAAAAAAGGGCTCGTAAATAAGGCAAAAAGATTTATAGAAGGGCTTGAGCACCCGGCAGAGCTCTATCATGCCAGGTGGAGATATTTCCTTGGTGAATCTGTACGTACGGAATTATTTTCTCCTGAAGCGTATTCAAGGATAAGCACTCTTCCGGCTCAGCACATCATTAATTTATTCGAACGCGCTGGAAACCGCGGAATGCTCGACAAAAATTTATATGTAGATGTGAAAAGCTACCTGTCCGATAATATTCTTACTAAAGTAGACAGGATGTCAATGGCTGTTTCACTCGAAGCCCGTGTCCCTTATCTCGATCCCGATGTCGTTAAGCTTGCCTTTAATGTTCCTGAAAATCTAAAAGTGAATTCCAAGGAAACTAAAATTATTCTTAAAAGAATTGCCAGCCGCTATGTGCCCAGGGAATGTATTTACAGGCCCAAAGAAGGCTTCAGCATTCCTATGAAAAATTGGCTTAATGCCGAATTCAAACCTATTATGGAAGAATTATTAAACAGCAGAAGCATTGAACAGGACGGCATTTTTCAGTATAAAACTATAGAAAGATTAAAGAGAGAACATTCCTCGGGTATTGAAAATCATAGCCATATCCTCTGGTCCTTGATTGTTTTTTACGACTGGAAAAAGCGTTGGCTTGAATCACCTATTCCTCAAAATAATTTATCCCGGCAATGAGTAAAATAAAAAGAGATCCTGCTAGCATTTCAAAAAGAACTTTCGATCTGATAATAATTGGAGGCGGAATTTACGGGACTATGCTTTCATTCATTTCCGCTCAGAAAGGGATTAAATCACTTCTGCTGGAAAAGGATGATTTCGGCGGTGCAACCAGCTTCAACAGCTTAAGGATACTGCATGGTGGACTGAGATACCTTCAGAAGCTGGATATACATCGCTTTTTTGAATCGGTATCCGAACGGAAATGGTTCATGAAAAATTTTTCCGGGCTCGTTGAACCGATCCCATGTTTAATGCCGCTCTATGGCAGAGGAATTTATAGGGTCCCTGTTTTTCGGGCAGCTCTTCTTTTAAATGATCTCCTTTCTGTCGGTCGGAATACGGACGTTCCTAATTGGAATAAAATTCCCTCAGGGAAAATTGTTGATGCCAATAAAGTGAAGAATATCTTCCCCTTAGTTGATGATAAAAAGCTTAAGGGAGGTGCAGTATGGTACGATGGTTCTATCCCCGATTCGCAGATAGTTATTAAAGAAATACTTAAAAAATCCTGTGAGATGGGTTCGGAAGCCTTGAATTATTTTGAAGTCAAAGACCTTATAACTGAAGAACGTATTGTAAAAGGGGTACTCGCATCCGATGTTATTTCAGGCCAGAACTTTAAACTTTTTTCCCCGGCTGTAATAAATGCTGCAGGTCCCTGGTCAAGAGAAATTTCCAAAAAATTTGACAATGATTATCCGGAACTTTTTAAAAGCTCAATTGCATGGAATATCCTATTCGATAGAGAGGCATTGTCCGATCATGCCCTCGCCGTTACTCCGAACAGGCCCGGCGCACCCACATTATTCCTGAGACCCTGGAAAGGGAAGCTTTTTGCCGGAACTATTCATGAACCCTGGAATAGAAGTGAATTAAATCCGATCCCTTCGGCGAATTCAATTCAAAATTTCATTAATGACCTCAATTCTTCAATACCTAAATTGAATATTTTGGAAAATGATATTCTTCATATATATGCCGGACTCCTTCCTGCCAAGTATGAAGGGAGCTCCAAGCTTGCCGTAAGAGAGGTAATACTTGATCACTCCCATAGTAAGGGTCCTAAAGGTTTGTTTAGTTTATCCGGAGTCAAATTTACTACGGCAAGATTAGTCGCTCTGAAAGCGCTTGATTATATTTTCCCGAATTTACCGGGTAGGAATATAGAAGCCGACTTTCATTACGATTTGATTCCGAAAAATGAAATAGGCATTTTTGATTTCAATTGGTTTCGGGATGAGCATGATAATTCATGGAAAGAGAATCTTAAGAAGATAATCGATGAAGAATCGGTTATGCACTTGGACGATTTGATTTTGCGCAGAACCGATATCGGGGATAATCCGCTCCGCGCATTGGAGCTTGCATTCCGAATTACCGGCTTGTTCGGGTGGGATGCCGAAAGGAAAGAATTGGAAGTAAACCGTCTGGAAAATTTTTTCAAGCAACCCTTAATCCCTGAATCAGTATTTAAAAACCATAAAAGCAGTTATTCAATTTAGTAAGGAAAGAACATGTCCGAGAACTCTCCCTGGCAGCTTAAAATGTTTCAAAAAACATTAAAGAAAAAATTAAGATTAAAAGAACTTTCAAGAATCCTGGGCAGCATAGGTAAGGATAGCCGGTGTCTTTTGGTAACCTGCGGCGACAACAACGGGGCTATGAATTATTATCTGAGAGAAACCGGAGGGCAATGGTCCTTTGCAGATCTTGAAAGCAAGAGCATTAATGAGATGTCTCTGCTCCTGAATCAGGAGGTAAAGTTTGTAACTTATGATAAACTGCCCTATTCCGATAAATATTTTGATTTAGTCGTTACAATCGATTGTCATGAACATCTTAAAGATCCAGTTACATTTACAAAAGAGATCCAGCGTGTTACTAAAGAGAGCGGCAGGGTTATTATAACTGTGCCGGGCGGACAAAAAACCAAGATTGCGAATATCTTAAAGAATGCAGTGGGTATGACTAAGGAAAAATACGGCCATGTAAGAGAAGGCTTCAGCACAAAGGAACTAAGTATCCTGATGAGTAATGCCAACTTAAATCCGGTAAGAAAAAGAACTTTTTCCAGATTCTTTACTGAAATGCTCGAACTGGGAATTAATTTCCTTTATGTAATGGTTCTTGCTAAAAAAAGTAAAACAAAAGTCGATGAAGGTACCATTGCTCCGGCAACCGAGGATCAGCTGAAATCAGTTGAAAAAACATATAAAGTATATTCTTTGGTTTATCCTTTTTTTAAAATAATTTCCAGTCTTGATTACCTCCTCTTCTTTACCAGAGGATACGTTGTTATTGTGGAAGGAAGAAAGGGGGGAGCTTAAACTGGTGAAAAATATATTAGTGACCGGAGCCGGCGGATTTATCGGTTTTCATTTATGTAATTTTCTTGTAAGACAGGGCCATCAGGTTACCGGGATCGATATTCATTTTCCTGAAAGGGATGTTGAACTTCCTTTTTCATTTGAAGACGTACATGGAGATTTTCGAGATGAAAACCTCATCAGAAAAGCTTTAAACGGAAAAGATATAGTATTTCATCTAGCCAGCGCACATTTAAAGATTAGCCTGGAAAAATCGGAGTATTGGGACATTAATGTTCATAGCCTGGGTCCTTTTCTTGAACTTGTAAAAAGTAGCGGCGCGCAGAAGTTCATTCATGTGAGTTCGGTTGGTATTTACGGGAATTTGGAAACCTGGCCGGCGGATGAGGAAACTGTCTGCCGTCCTCAGTCTACATATGGTGAAACTAAACTAGCAGGCGAGGAAGTTGTAAATAAATTTTTTATGCAAACCGGGTTTCCGGTTATTATATTAAGACCGGCCTGGGTATATGGGCCAGGATGCCCCAGAACGGCAAAACTTTACAGGACTTTGAAGAAGAACAGATTTATAATGATTGGGAAAGGGGATAATCTGCGTCACCCGGTTTATATCGGCGATATGATGCAGGCTTTTAAACTTTCAATGGAAAATGATGAAGCAGTAGGGGAAACCTTTATAATTGGAGGTGAGAAGCCGATTACTACAAATGAGCTGGTTGAGGGATTCAGCAAGGTGTTTAATTTTCATGGTCCTCTTTTAAAAATTCCATACGGAGCCGGAAAACTTATTGCCTCGTTGTCTGAAAAAGCATTTGCGGTTATAAAGAAAGAACCGCCTGTTTCCAGGCGAACTCTGGAATTTTACGATACTAACAATGCCTTTGATATCGGGAAAGCAAAAAAATATTTGAAATTTAATCCGGAATATTCATTTGAAGCAGGTTTATCGGAAAGCCGGGATTGGCTGGAAAAATATGCAAGTTGATTTTTTCCGTTCAATCAATTCATGGCACGGGTCATTATCTTGATGCCAAGTATATTAATACTCTTTTATATGAAGGAAACGCAGTTGACGAATTCGTTGACTGGGTTGATTCCTGGCTGAAAGGATCAAAATAATTTTATGAATTTTAATTTTTTGAAAATTACATTTCTCGAATGGAGGGACAATGTGCGGAATATGCGGTAAGTTCAGCTACGATGGTGTTTCTCAGGAAGAATTAAGGAGAATGTCCAATATCATCGCCCATCGGGGTCCTGATGATGAAGGTTTCTATATTAAAGATCATATAGGGCTTGGGCACCGCCGCCTCAGCATTATAGATCTCAGCCTGGGAAAACAGCCAATATGCAATGAAAATAAAACTGTCTGGATCTCCTTCAACGGTGAGATATATAATTATAAAGAGCTCCGGAGGGAACTGGACAGCAAAGGACATATATTCAGCACCAATTCCGATACTGAAGTCATCGTACACCTTTACGAGGAATATGGAAATGATTGCGTGGCAAAACTAGGCGGAATGTTTGCATTTGCCATCTGGGACGAAAATGAACAAAAATTATTAATTGCAAGAGACAGAATTGGGCAGAAGCCTTTATTCTATTATCGGAACGGAACCGATTTTTTATTTGCTTCCGAAGTGAAGTCAATTCTTGAAGGAAACGGCGTCTCGAGAGAAATAAATTTTGAGGCGATTCATCATTATTTATCTCTGCGGTTTATACCCGCTCCGCATACTATGCTGAAGGGAATTAATAAGCTGCCGGCTGGACACTACTTGGTTTATCAAAACGGAAAAATAAATATCCGGAAATACTGGGAACTGAATTTCAGGGAAAAAATAAATCTGACCGAAGACGAGCTGATTGAAGGAGTTGGGGGAAAGCTGAGGGAAGCAGTAGACTCTCACTTGATGAGCGATGTGCCCATCGGGGCCTTCTTAAGCGGCGGAATGGATACGAGTACAGTAGTAGCCCTGATGGGAAAAATTATGAACCAGTCGTTTAAAACTTTTTCGATCGGTGTGAAAGAGCAGGATTTTAATGAGCTACCCTACGCTCAAATGGTGGCTGAGAGATATAAAACGGAGCACATTTACGAGGTTGTTCATGCAAATCTGATTAAACTCCTTCCAACAATGATTTGGCACCTTGATGAACCTTCCGATCCGATTGCGGCATGTATGTTCCAGGCAGCTAAGCTGGCAGCCCAGCATGTCAAAGTAGTTTTAGGCGGTGACGGAGGGGATGAATTATTTGCAGGATTTGACAGGTATTTAGGTGTCGGGCTTATAGATTATTACAACTATATCCCCTCTATGATCAGGGAAAAGGTTATAGGTCCCATAATTAATAGTTTTCCCGACAGCTTTACATATAAAAGCACATCTCAAAAGCTGAGATGGATACACCAGCTCTCATCCAGCAGCGAAGGTGAAAGGTATGCCGAAGCCACTGCTTTCTTCAGATTTAACCATGCTCAGAAGCACGCACTCTTCGGTGACAATTTATGGAAGCAGCTGAAAGATAATTATTCGAACCGTATCATAGTGGATGTTTATAATAATTCCAATGCAGATGATCCTATAGATAAAATGCTTTATACCGATTTTATGACTAGGCTTTCCGAACATACATTAATGCTTACAGACAGGATGAATATGGCATTCAGCTTAGAGGCAAGATCACCCTTCCTCGATCACCCCCTTGTCGAATATATGGCAAAACTGCCGAGCAGTTTAAAGATAAAAGGCAGAAGCCTCAAATATATTCTTAGGAAGTTTGCAAAAGATTATCTGCCCGAGGAAATTATAAAAAGAAAGAAACAGGGATTTATGTTCCCTGTAGCTTACTGGCTGAGAAAGGAGCTCTACGATTTTTCTAAAGACTTCTTAGCTCAGTCATTTTTTGTCAGGGAAGGATTTTTTAATAAGAGTGAAGTGCTGAACCTGATTGAGGATCATAGGAAAAACAGGATAGACAATCATGTCCGTCTTTGGATGCTTATTAATCTTGAGATATGGCACCAGCTCTATTTTGAGGGAAGGTCTATCGGCGATCTTCAGGATAAAATTCAATACGATTATAAAATAGCAGTTTAATAAATTATGGAAACACCGGTTCAGGTGCACGAAACTGTAATTGATTCATTAAAGGATAAATCGCAGTCCGGCTTCAGGAAATACCAGGAAATTTATGTGGGAAAAAATTCATTTCCGGCGTTAATAAAGTATGAGATCCTTACTATGTTTTTATCGTCTCTGCCGGGAGCAATAGGTTTCGCTTTAAGGAAAGTTTTCCTGAGGAAATTGTTGGGAACTTGCGGAAGAGGTGCTGTTTTGGGGCAGGGGATAACTTTACGATGCCCGGGACAGATTTTTATCGGTGATAATTTTACATCCGACAGTTATGTAGTCCTTGATGCAAAAGGAAAGGAATCTTTAATAGAGCTCGGAGATTCGATATTTATCGGGAGGAACTCCATCTTCTCCTGCGCGTCTTCAAGCATTAAAGTTGGCAACAATGTTTCGATTGGTCCCGGATGCTATATAAGAGCAAGCCGAGGCCCCGTTAAACTAGGATCCGATATTACCATAGGTGCCCATACAGTAATAATATCGGGAAATCCGGATTACAAAAGACTCGATATCCCAATGATGAATCAGGACGGCCAAGCCAAAGGAATAAATATTGGGAATGATGTTTGGATGGGAGTCGGAGTAAAAATAATTGATGGGGTTAAAGTAGGGAACGGTTGTGTTATAGGTGCTGGGGCTGTAGTTACGAAGGATATTCCTGATTTTTCAATTGCAGCTGGGGTTCCTGCAAAGGTAATATCCAGCAGAAAAATTAATTCTTAATTACTATTTATTTTGGAAAGTTAAAAACCTTTTTAACTCAGTATTAAAAAATCTATGATTGGAGGCTCCTTAATATGTCAATAAAAGAAAATAGCCAAATAAAAATTTTCCAAATTATACTTTTATTTATCGGGATTTTATTACTCGGATTTGGAATTTATGCAACCGGACCCCGTCTTGAACAATTAGTGATAAATATGATATCAGTAGATAAGAAGTTAGACGAGTCAACAATTAAAATTCTAAATGGACTTGGTGATAAAATTATCATTTCAGGAGTTGTTATAATCTTATTATCTCTAACAATAAGATATATAAATAGGGTGTTTAATTTTTTAATAACAGGAATTCAATCAATAGAATTATTTGAAAAAATTGTTTCTTCTTTAGGGAAATTAATCTCGTTTATTTATAGGACTGCAACCAATAGAAAATTCTTATGGGGGTTTTTATTAATCTTTTTAGTGACTCTTTCACTTTTTAATGCTTATTTATCCCCAGATGGGGGTTTTCATGTTGAAGGTATTGATTTACAGCCTCCTAAAAATTTAGTTAGACATGGTATTTATGGAACATTATCTACTGAAGGATTTGATAAATATACATATAGAATTTCAGTTGGACCAGGTATATTATTACCTAATGCTCTGGTTTTTAAAATATTTGGGATTAATGTTTATAATAGCAGGTTGCTCTTTGTGTTATTTATTATGGCTGCGATAGTTGTATTTTATGTTTTAGCCAGGGATATATTTAATAAAGAATCAGCATTGCTGGCTATATTTTTTGCGGTATTCTCATCTGAGATGTTTTTACGTGGTATAATGGGTGCGGATGGTTACATTCCAGCTATAACTTATCTTATAATAGGAGCTCTCTTTTGGTTCAAATCTATAGAAACCAATAAAAATATTTACTTGTACTTATGCGGCTTTTTCTGGGGGTTATCTTTCCAGACTCAATGGCTATTTCTTTTTGCTATTTTTGCGGCGATTGTTACATATGTGGTTTTATATCTGTCTAAAAATAGTATTAAAAGTAAATATTATCTTGTTCCATCCTTAATGGTAATTCTTGTATCTTTAGGCTGGACACTTTTTCGTATCTTGAATATTGGTCTTAGAGCTGAAGTGATCCATTTACAGGATTTTTGGGTCGAACATGGACATAGAGCACTAGGATCCGGAACAGAAGAGGGAATTGTTTCATCTCTTTTTACATTCGCAAGACCAATTACTACATTGGTTCAAATTGATTTTTGGGGTCAACTACAATTTTTCTTAATCATTCCTGCTATTATTTACGCAATCATACTTATTGGTAAAAGTAAATGGTCTGATTACAGAAGTATTTTTACTTTAAGTTTTATTCTTATTTGGTTTTCTTGGTTTTTCTTCTTTAACTATGATCTTGTTAGAACTCATCTTCAAACTGCATTTTTATTATCTCAAATTTATGTTGCCAAACTTCTTTATGATTTATGGACTTATTCATCAGCCAATAGAGAAGGGTTTCTTTATTTAACTAAAAACAATGAAACTGAGAAAGCTACTATGGCTTATATATTGAGGGTTATAATTATATGCCTCGTTCTTGGTAAAATATTATTCTCTCTATTGACCAAAACTACTGAAACTTATAAAAATAACATCAACTTGACTGAACATTATAAACAAATGATGCATTACATAGAAAATAATACAGAAAGAAATGCAGTTTTTTCAGGATGGGACTGGAGTATGCCCTGGTACGTAGATATAGATCCAAATGTCGATCGTCTTATTAAAAATCGAAAGAATTATCCTCCTGAACAACGTGAATCTGTACCGGAGTATTTTATAGTTTCACCTGAGTGGCCTTTATTTCCCACATTAAAAGAATGGCCAAATGTTTCTGTTGATAATAAGTATTCCCAAGAACAGAATGAAATGAGGAAAAAATTCCTGGATGAAAATTGTACTTTGATTAAAAATTTTGGCGGCGCTAATCATAAGTGGCTTTTATACAAAGTCAACAACAATAATTTGACTCATTTATCTAGGAAATCAGCTAAGTATAAAATTGGAGCATAAATGAAAATTAATGGCAAACTATGGATTAGCATAATAATCAGTATAATCTTTGTAATATTAATATTTTATAAAGTTGACTTTTATGAAACCACAAAAGCATTAATAAATGCTAATTACTATTATATTCCTTTAGCAATAGTGATGAGTTTGATAACAAATATTTTTCGAACTTATCGCTGGAAATATGTTATTGATCCAATAAAAAAAATTAATACCCAAAGTTTATTTTCAGGAGTTGCTATCGGTTATATGGCAAACAATCTTTTGCCGGCTCGACTTGGTGAATTTATTAGAGCATATATCATGGGGAAAAAAGAAGGAATAAGTAAGAGTTCGACGCTTGCCACAATTGTCTTGGAAAGAATATTCGATGGATTGACACTCTTGTTTTTTCTTGGAATTATTTCATTACTCTTTTCATTACCTCTTTGGATTAAGCAGGCAGGAATAGCAGCTGCAGCTTTTTTTATATTATTGACGGCATTCTTAATAATCTTATTAGTGAAAAAAGATAAAGGGATTCGCTTAGTAAATTATTTGGTGGGAATATTTTCTTCTAAGATGGCTGCGGAGACGGCTCGTCTTTTAAATCTATTTTTATCGGGTTTAGCCGTCGTAAATCATAAGAAAAATATTCTTTGGGCTTTTCTTTTTTCAATTATTGTTTGGCTATCCGAAGCATTTACATACTACATTGTTGGTGTATCTTTTGGAATTAGTTTGCCTGTTTACATTTCTCTATTAGTGGTTGTAATAGTAAACATTGGGATATTAATTCCTTCGGCACCTGGTTATGTCGGCGCATTTGAGTTTTTTATTATTAGCTCCCTCGCCATTTTTTTTATAGATCAAAGTGTTGCTTTGAGTTATGCTATTGTATTACATGCAGTATTATTTATACCAATTACAGCTATCGGAATTTTTTACTTTTGGAAAGAAAATTTAAAATTCGTTGAAGTAACCGATTTGACAAAATCTTCCCTAATTGGCAGCTAACAAGTTTATCATATATACAATTTATTAAAAGGAGAGTTCTTAATGGGTTCAATTGTTATTTTAGGCGGTGGATTGGCTGGATTAAGCACTGCCTGGCATTTGAAAAAAAATGGATACGACAACTTTCATGTTTTTGAAAAAGAATCGAGGGTTGGTGGCTTAACCCGAACCGAAAAGGTTGATGGATTTTCTTTTGATTATACCGGACACCTTTTACACTTTAAAGATAAAAATATAAAAGAATTAGTGCTGGGGCTCTTAGGTGACAATATTGGTTATATAGAGAGAAACTCCTGGATTTATTCTAAAAATGTTTTTACGAGATATCCGTTTCAAACTAATACTTACGGACTTCCGGTTGAAGTTATAAAAGAGTGTATTGTTGGCTTTATTGAAGCAAAGTTCGGAAAGAACGGGATAGATCAAAAAAATTCGAATACATTGCCATTAGAAGAAATAACGTTTGAAGATTGGATATATCAAAACTTTGGAAGCGGAATAGCGAAGCATTTTATGATCCCTTATAATGAAAAATTGTGGACTGTACATCCAAATGAAATGACTACCGAATGGATGGGCAGGTTTGTTCCTCAAACTTCTCTTGAACAGTTACTTGACGGGGCTTTATCCGATCAATCACAAAAAGTAGGGTATAATGCAAATTTCTATTACCCATTAAATGGCGGAATCGAAGCGCTGCCTAAGGCTTTTTCTTCATCCCTGCCAAATATACATACGGATAGTGAAATTCATAAAATAAATTTAAAAGAAAAGAAAATATTTCTTAAAAACGGAGGCGAGATAAGGTATGATAAATTAATTTCATCGTTACCTCTTAATGTTTTAGCGAATTCAATTAATCAAATCCCAAACGAGATTAAAAATTCTGTTTCACAACTTCGCTATAATTCTGTTTTTAATATAAATCTTGGAGTCGATAGAAATGTTAGTGATAAACACTGGGTCTATTTTCCCGAGCCTGAGTACAGTTTTTATAGAATCGGATTTTCAAGTAATTTTTCTCCAAACATGGCTCCCAAAGGAACCAGCTCTCTGTATATTGAAATTTCTTATACGGATTATAAACCAATTGATAAGCGGAGAGCAGTTGAAAAGGTAAAAGAAGATCTTATTAAGGCAAGAATACTTAATGAATCCGATAAAATTTTAGTGGAAAAATGCTTTGATATAAAATGTGCATATGTTATTTATGATAAAAACAGGACAAAAGTTGTAAATCAAATAAAAGATTATCTAAGAGAAAATGATATTTATATAATTGGACGATATGGTTC
>DATKLQ010000217.1:0-15149 GCA_035542335.1 Ignavibacteriaceae bacterium
AACACCGGAGAACAAAACAATTATACTGTCGTAAATTAGTTTTTGATTTTCATCCGAAGTATGTGCCTTAATCTCAGCGAATCCTGCGCCCAATCCGTATTTTGTATCAAACGGTTTAGGATCTGCAGAAATTAATTTTACTGAACCAATACCCATCTCATTTGTTTTTGTCGAACCTTCAATAATACCGCCTTTGGTTGTAAAATATACTGAAGTTTCAGTTCTGACAGGGTTTCCATATTTATCTCCCACATATGCAGAAATAACATCGTTCAATCCATATATATCGTATCCTGCAAAATTCAATAATTGAGGCGCAATACTAAAATGAGCATCATCAGGCAGTCCGCCATGAATAGTAATACTCACCGGCAATGAAGTAATAGTACGGTTAGGCATATATATGGTTGCAATTATTTGAACTGTTCCTGAGATTGTGCCGCTTGTTAAGTTTACTGCAGCCTCTCCGTCTGTATTTGTTTTAACAGTAGCAGGACTTAAAAGTTCTCCTCCTCCGGGTGCGGCGCCAAAAGTAAAGGAAACGTCTACTGAGTGATCCAGATCGACGGGTATACCGGATGAATCTTGCACTATAAATGTTAATCGGGCAGTTTCCTCCGATCCGCTGGCTCTGACTCCGATAAATGGCGCGGATTGAGATTTTAGAAAAATGCTTACCGGGTCTCCGGAGGGAATTCCGCCGGTGCTGCTGACCGGAAATAATCTGATTATAGTATTGACGACTCTGTTTACAATTCCGGTTACATTAGTTGTGTCTATATAAAATCCCGGTTTGTAAGTATAATAGGTAAGAAATAAAGTAGCATCGGTATTGAGGGTAGTATCAAATCTGCCCTGATTGTCAACATTTAAGATAATATCACTTAAACCTCCCATAATAATAATCGTTGCACTATCAAGAGGAGTTTGTGTCAAGCCGTTTATTACTTGTCCGGTCAACCTTACAGTATTTTCTTCGGGTGTTGTATTATCAGATGGCGTCCCTCCAGTTATCTCCGTTCCTTTTTCACAGCTGTAAAAAACAAAAGAAACGCTCAAAATTAACATTATGGCAAACAGTTTCGCCCTTATATCCTTAGGCATATTAGTACCTATTAAATATGTTGATAAATATTTCATAATTGACAGTTCACAATGTCTCTATTTTTAACAACTATTATACCTAATTGCAAAAATTGGCTGATTCCCAAAAAGAGAAAATAATATGCAGTTTCTCGTAATTTCTACCGGTTTATAATTTGGCCAATGTAAAATTTGCTAGCTGTCATATCTCATTCTATTCTTTTTAAAATTCTATTTTAAAAACTACCGGACCGGTGGGTGAAGGAATTAACATCCAGAATCAGAATATTTTAAATAGTTCCTCTGATTCGACGTTCAATTGGGCTGCAAATGCCAGCTTCTCCATAGAATTTTGGATGGGAGATTCAGCGGCTTCCAATGTAAATGAAGTTATCGTTGGTAGAAATGATCCGGGGATTGCACCCGGAAGCAGGCTTCACTGGTGGGTTGAGGTAACTGCTAACACCGGCTTTGCAACTTTTACTTTGTTGGATAATAAGAGGAACGGCAACTGTGTTACCGGAAAAACTTTTGTAGCCGACGGAAATTGGCATCAGTGGTTTTTGTCAGAGATAGTGCTGGAAACATTAATAACCTATATGTTGAGGGACAACTTTACACCCTAATCTCTTTTACCTATACAGCAGCTTCAGCGCAGTTAATGTTCCTTTGAATATCGGTTATTTGAACCTATCGCCGTTTTATTATTATATCGGTTATTTGGATGAACTTGCTATATATAATACGGCATTAACACTTGATGATATTCAAAAGCATTATCAAAAACGGTTTAAATGGTAAGAATTACTGCCAGTAAGATTTAATTTAATTTCCTGGCAACTACTATTGCGGTTTTTAGGATTTCGGTAGTGGCGGAGGCTTCGTCTATCGCTTCAAGAAAAATAATATAGATACCGATACGGAGAGGAGAACCATTATCTTCCAAACCGTTGAATATTACCGAGTTATTTGAACCGACAGCCTGATTATTTAACAAAGTCCGGATCAATCTTCCTCTGCTGTCGAAGACCTTGATTCTTACCTGGGAAACAGAACGGGAAAGCTTATAATTTATAATTGTGAAATCCTCAAATCCGTCCCCGTCCGGTGAAAATGGATTCGGAGAAACCCAGATCTTAGCCTGCTCATTACAGCTGGTTTCAGTAAAAATGCTGTTCCTTTTCCCGGGAGTAGCGCCCGAGAAATCGGTAGAACTGCTCCAGTTATAATTATTGTTCCCGTCAATTTTTGGATTTATTCTTTCTAATGATCTATTCTTTGTAACAACATAATTTCTATTATGCCACTTTTCAGAATACCACACCGAATCAATTATTCTTCCTTTTGCATCTCTCAGCAGTATTAATTCGCCGGTATTAGTCAATCCAAGATCTCCGCAGTTCAGCACTTTTACGGACAGATTACCGTACAAGTTATATTTTGCCGCTCCGATGGAATCTGCAAATAATACGAAGAAAGAATTTGCCGGCATAAAAAAATTTGTTTCACAGATTTTAGAAAAATTTCCTTTCTGATCTTCAATTCTCCATCCTCCAATATTAACATCTTCCCCGGCCTGATTATAGAATTCTACGAATTCGCTGTTATCTATATCCGGATCAAACATGATCTCGTTTATTGCAACCGCGTTCCTTTCCAAAACAGGTATTCCAATCATTGAATTTGCAAACCCGGGAGTTGATTTTTTGACGCTTAATGAATTACTCCAGTTGGAACTGTCGTAAGAGGGAGATGAAAGGGAAATTCTTTCTAGAGAGTATCCTTTCACATTTCCCCATGACGACCTGTAAAGTAGGGAATCAATAACTGCATTTCGAAAATCATAAATCATAATTCCGTCCGAAGAATTGGACAGATTTCCAAAGTTTGTAAATATAATTTTGCACCTAGTCTCAGGATGAGCCGAAAGAAATGATGTATCTTTAGCTATTATAATTAGTTCACCTGGGGAAATAAAAAGATCTTTATTAGCAATAAAATTTTTACCCGGTGAAGGGAGGATATCACTTATGGACCAATTTATTAAATTTACGGTATCCGTGGAGGCATTTATAATTTCAATCCATTCCGGTTCATTCTCCTCAGGGTCAAACATTATTTCATTTAATAAGAGGGTATTTTTAGAAAAACCAGGCTCAATGTATCTTTCGGCATAATTGTTTAATGTATCTTCATCTAAAGAAAAAATTACTCCGGCAGCACCTAAAACTTTAGTGTGTATTCTCTTTATGGATTCTGGTGATGCAACTGTAAGAGAATCTCCCGTGCTTAAAAAAGGAATATCTAATGAGCCTAAATTATGATCTGCTGTTCCATTTAAATCAGAATCCCAAAAGAAATTGATTTTAAAATCCGATGCATTTAGAGAGCCGTTGTTTTTAATCTTTGCCTGGACCATTACATCCTCTCCCTCAGCAGGGAATCTAGGAGTAAAAGAGATTTCCGAAACGGAAAGGTCATTCAATTTCGGCGTGGAGCTGTTTATTCTTCCGGGAGTGCTCATCTCAATATCAATGGAGGAAGTCCAGTTACCGACTAGAGTTGACGATGCGCTAAGGGAAATTCTTTCCAAGGAATATCCCGTTTTTCCCCATGAAGACTCATAACTTGTTGAATCTATTGTCATTCCCCTTGTATCCTTGAGAACAATTCCGTCCCCATCATTATTCAGATTGGGAAAATTCAGGATCAAGAGTTTAGATGGAATTAATCTATGATAATTTATAATGGCTGAATCTTTACTTATAACAAGAAAGGATTTTCCCCGGATATATATATCTTCAGTAATTTTTTTTTCGGAAGAAACTGTAAGAACATCGCAAACCGACCAGTTCTTTAAACTTATTGAACTTTCGGAATTATTATATAACTCAATCCATTCCGGTTCTCCATTGATTGGGCTGAACATAATCTCATTTATTACTATATCATTATAGCCGTTTCCGGGAGGATAGACATAAAATGTTTTATAGATAATATTATTTGACGGATCTTCATCCTTGGGAAAATTAATTTTACATAAAATATGATAAGTTCCCTGTTTTGGATCTGCAAAAGGAATAATAATTTCGGCTGAGTCTTCAGCGGAAAGGTTATAACGTGTATCCATAAAAATTCTCTCTTCACCGGTTCCGGAAGAATCACCATTTAAATCATTGAAGACTTCCACTTCATACTGATCAGCATTATTCCTGCCTGAATTTTTTATTATGAAATGAATAAATGCGTTCTCTCCCTCCAAAATTACCTTTGGCAGTATTGAAAGAGAGGAGAAGGCCAGATCAAAAGAGCAAGGAGTGACCGAGTTCCTAAATCCGGGACTGCCATTAATTCTTAATGAGTTTCCCCAGTTTCCTCTTGAGCTATCCTTATTCAGAATTATCTTTTCCTCTGATGCTGCAATATTATTGTCAGCTGTGTAGGTGTGAGAATCTATCGTATCTCCATTTGAATTTTTTAAGCAAACCGTGCGATCCGAACTGTTAGACATGCCGCTTGCACCGAAAGAATTATCTGCAATTTTAAGCAGGAGTGCTTCACTAGAAATAATTTTAGAATATATCCCTGAAGATAAATCATAGTCCCCTTCAAAAATGACTGCATAAGAGAGAGGGGCAAGTAACGTTCCGAAGCCTGCATCCGAAATTATGTCCTCATTGGAAGTTTGAATCTTTATTTTATAATTACTCAGATCAAAGGTTAAAGTGCTGCTCAAATTATAAACTTCGATGAATTCATTATTCCCCGATTGGGGATAAAACATAATTTCATTTAGCGTTAAAGAAGAGTCGGATTGAGAATAGAGAGATGAGGAAAAATAAAGCAGGTAAATAAGGCATCCCTTTTTCACGGAAGGTTTGGGTTAAAAATGAAAAAAATTCTTTGACAAAAGATATAAGTTGAAATTGATTAAAGCAATTATTCAGCTAAAGTTCTTTGGAAGTTTTACATTAAAAGATGCTTGATGCTGGATACTGGATACTGGATGCTTGATGCTGATAACGGATTTCATTCATCCGCACTAAAAACAGATCCAGAGTTCAGCATCGAGTATCCAAAATCCAATAGCGAGCGCCAGAGCTTATTTACAGTATTTATTTATCAGAGAGTAAGCCTCGAAATTACCGAGTTCCCCGGCGGTGGTCAGATCATTACATCCCTCTTTAACTTTTCCGAAAGCAATTTTTGAGAGTCCTCTTTGTACATATGCCTTGGAATCTCTCGGGTTTAATTTGATGCAGTATGAAAAATCTCTTATTGCATCCAGGTACTTCTTTAGGGTATGATATGTTTTTCCCCTTTCAAAATATGCCTGATAATATGCAGGATTCAACCTAGCTGCTTCCGTAAAATCGTTTACGGCTTCTTCAAAAAGTTCAAGTTTATTGTTCATATCTCCCCGGAGAAAATACGCATCGGCATTGTAAGGATTTATTTCGATAGCTTTGTTGAAGTCAGCAAGAGCATTCTGAAAATCGCCGGAGAGAGCCTTTGCACCTGCCCTATTCAGATAACCTCCCTCGTTTTCCGGATTCAGCTTGATTGCCGATGAGTAATCATCATCCGCTCCTTTATAATCTTCCAGCTTCATCTTTATATTTCCCCTGTTTATAAAAGCTTTTTCGGAATTCGGATCCAATTCTATTGCCTTAGTATAATCATCAACGGCGCCCTCATAATTCGACAATGCATCTTTAATATAAGCCCGGGTGAAGTACCCAGCAGGATCATCACTTTTCAGCTCGATATATTTATCGCAGTCAATTAAAGCATCATAAAAATTTTTTGCAAGGATTCTGGTTTTAGCTCTGTTGAGGTAAGCTTCTAAAAGATTTGGATTCAGGTTAACGGCAAAAGTATAATCTTCGATGGCTCCGTAGAAGAGTCCCATTTTACTTTTCGCATTAGCCATATTAAAGAAGGCCTGCGAATCATTCGGTTTTAATTCAAGTACTTTTCTAAAATAATATATTGCCTCCTTGTAATCTCCGCTTTTATAACTCTCGTTTCCGGCGGATAAGTAATCCTGGTAATCGGCTGCGCATCCTGTTGTGAGTATGGCAACTAGAATAGATGAAATAAATATATGTACTATATCTAAACCTGAAAGCAACCCGCAGAAATTTAAATGGGATAGTTGTCTCTTTTTCATCCGGTACATTCAAATCTATAAGGGATTCTGAATGAGTATTATTTTGCCTTCCCCTGGTTTGCCACCGCTCGAGCTGCTTTTTCAATCTCCTCTTGATCAGCTAAGTAATAATTTTTTAAAGGCTTTAATTTATCATCTATCTCATAAACCAGGGGTATCCCGGTAGGTATATTCAATCCCACTATATCGTTATCCGAAATATTATCCAGGTATTTTACCAAGGCACGGAGACTGTTTCCGTGAGCTGCAATAATTACTCTTTTACCCGATTTTACCGCCGGGGCAATGGTTTCTTTCCAGTAAGGGAGAAAGCGCTCTACCGTGTCTTTTAAACACTCTGTCAAAGGCAGTTCCGGTTTGGAAAGATTTTTATAACGTGCATCAAAACCCGGGTAACGCTTATCTGAAATTTCGAGCGAAGGAGGCTGAATATCATAGCTCCGGCGCCAAATTTTAACCTGGTCTTCACCGTATTTTTGAGCAGTCTCGGATTTATTTAATCCCTGAAGAGCGCCGTAATGTCTCTCATTCAAGCGCCAGGATTTCTCCACAGGTATCCACATCAAATCCAATTCGTCAAGTGTGATCCACAAAGTTCTGATTGCTCTTTTAAGAACCGAAGTATACGCAATATCAAAAATGTATCCCTCCTTCTTCAATCTTTTTCCTGCGCTCGTTGCTTCTTGAATTCCCTTCTCTGAAAGATCGACATCTGTCCATCCGGTAAACCTGTTTTCTTTATTCCAAGTGCTCTCGCCATGTCTTAATAAAACTATTCTGTACATTTTTTCTCCGTCTTTTTGTAAGAATAATATTTTGGAAATTCTGATACAAAAATAGATATTGAAAAGTGGAAATGCTAAATGTGAATATAAAATTTGTTTAATATAAAGAAATCATTTTAATTAATAAGGATAAAATAAGGGGCTTTTTATGAGAGCGGCTTTTATTATAATTTTAATCTGGATAATAAACTTTAACTCATTCTGTCAATCTAAAATTGAAGATGATTTGGAGTATGCATTCCAAAACGCTAAAAAAGGAGTCTATTGGGCATTAGGGAATATCCCCGATAAAAAATCGAAGATAGTGAATGATCTTATTGCGGATGATAAATTATATTCCGCTGTGAAATTGTATAAGGCAGTGGATGGCGTTAAGATTGAAGCAACAGGTTATTATAATACCAATGAGGTTACTATTAAAATTTTCAGATCTAATGAAAGTCTGGAAAATGACGGGTATTTGAAAAAGGAAGATCCCGGAGTTTCAAATAAGATTAAAAAGAGAAAGGATTAATTTGAAAATTTTTTTGAAACTCTCTTTAATAATTCTTATTTGTATTCTCAATAACCATGAAGCGCTTTCTCAAGCAGCCTTTAATACCGGAAAAATACAAATAAGGGTGAACCGATATGGAGATGTAGAATTATGGGTTCCTAATGGCTCACAAAATATATTAAATACTTACCGCACTTCTATTTTAGTTGGTGTTTCTGCAAATCAGGTATTCGACTATTATAATGATTCGCAAAATCAAGATACTGTTAAAGTAGATACAGCAGGAGGGAACTTACGTATTTACGGCTCATTTAATAATCACTATAACGACCTGCCGCCTGAAGTTTTAATAAAGTTAGAAGTATTCGGTTGGAAAAATTCTTCTTATGCGGTTTTAAAATTCAATATCCAGAATAAGGATACTTTGCCTATTAATGCAATCGCAGGCCTCGAAATAATCCCGCAGCTTGAGGGAACACCGGAATTAGATACCGTCGAATATTTAACAAATACTTCAATTATTGATATTTTTGAGAAACATCATATCGGGTACAAACTGCTGTCGGGCCAGCTGGCCTCTTTGAAGGCGTTTGAATATTATGATGGATTTGAAATCGATTCAAATTATTTCAGCTGGCTGAACTATGGAATTATTGATCAGTTCTTTACTTCAAATGATACTGTTTCGGATAACGGATCAGTTGTAATTACATCACAAGCCCCCGTGATATTAAATCCGAATGATTCTATAATAGTATATTATGCCCTTGCTTATGCGAATAGTGTTAACCAATTAATTTCAAATATTGCTTCAGCCGAAAATAAATATTTAATATTAACTTCTGCAGATGAGAAACAACCGGTTATTGCTGATAGGATTGAACTTTATCAGAACTATCCTAATCCTTTCAATCCTTCAACAATAATAGAGTTCCGTCTTCCCGGTAATTCAGAGTATACTGAACTAAAAATCTATGATATCTTGGGCAAAGAAATTGCTACTCTGGTTTCAGATAATTTGCCGGCAGGCTCATACAAGTATACATGGGATGGATCCGGTTTGGCAAGCGGTGTATATTTTTACAGGATTAAATCCGGCTCATTTATAGAAACCAGGAAGATGATTCTTCTGCGTTAAGAAATTTCGCTTGTCCGTCAGTTGGATTTTGAGTGGTTCTGAATTTCCTCCGTAAAGTTTTCAACGAGAAGTGTTACAACTTCCTCGTTGCCTAATAGATCCTGAAGTGTGATCTTATTTAAAACGTGATCGAGCATTGATTGTATTGTGCTCCAGAGAGAGCGGATTGAACAGTCAATGCTGTTTGTGCAAATCTTTTCCAGTCCTGCATGGTATTCGCAGAAACCGGCTTCATATAATCTTCCCCCCAGAACTTCAAGGACCTTATTGATATTTATTTCTTCGGGAGAACGGGATAGCTTATAACCGCCTGTCTGGCCTCTTGCGCTTTCTATAAAGCCGCCAAGCCTTAAAATTCTAAGTAATTTTCCTACATTAGCTGTAGAAAGGCCTTCGAGCTGACTTATTTCGGGTATAGTCAAACCATTCGGGGTTTTAGCTTTTCCAATTCTAAGCAGGCATCTTAATCCGTATTCTTCCTGGGAACTAAATTTCATAATATCCTTGAGTTCTTTAATAATAACTTCTAATTATCCTTTAAACAAAGGGATTTTTGATCCGCACATCTTTGCATGAATTATTTGAGCAAAATTTTCAGGGCTGATTGAAGGTCCTGTAGCCGTGCAGAGTTCGTTAAATGCTTGTTTAAGCTCTTCCGCAATATATTCATCTGAACGGCCTTCAATATCGTACCTCTGCATAAAGTATATCAGCTTTCCGTTTTTAAACATTGCAATACTTGGAGAAGAAGGAGGGAATCCGGGAATATGCTGACGAATCCTGTCAACTGCATCTCTTTCCTGTCCGGCAAATCCCGTATAAAGCTTATCAGGTATTTTATTATGCTGAAGAGCCAGAGAAACACCAGGCCTCGCGCTTCCCGCAGCACACCCGCATACCGAATTAACCATAACCAAAATAACTTTATCGTCCTTTACTTCTATTGCCTTATCTACCTGCTCAGGTGTCAGTAATTCCTGAAAGCCGACTGCAATGAGCTCATCCCTCATCCATTGAACTGCTTCAGGATCGTACATAGGGGGACGGGAAATTATATTAAACATAGCTGCTCCTTTTTTATGCTTTTATCAGATTATCATTATTAAGTTCAAGTTCAAGACTTGAAACTTTCTTGAACTTGAACCTAAACTTGAACTCCTTCTACATAAACCCTAGCTCAACTTTAGCTACTTCACTCATCATCTCTCTATCCCAGGGAGGATTCCAGACGAGCTCTAGCTTTACATTATTAACTTCCGGAATAGATTTAATCTTATATTCCACTTCCGGGGGAAGAGAACCTGCGACCGGGCAGGCGGGTGATGTTAATGTCATTTTTATATTCACGTTTGCGTCATTATCGATCTTAATCTCGTATATCAATCCCAGCTCGAAAATATCAACGGGAATTTCAGGATCATAACAGGTCTTTAATGCTGCTATAATCTTTTCCTCGAGTTCTTGTTTGTTCAGTTCAGACATATCTGTTTTATTCAGTGGATACAATCTTATTCTCTTCCTTTAAAGCAGAAATTAAAGTATGCCATGCCAGGCTTGCACATTTTACTCTTACGGGGAACTCGCGCACCCCGGCAAAAACCTTTAATTTTCCTAAATCTTCAACTGATTCGGACTCATCTAATTTACCTGTAATCAGGCTATGGAACTTCCGGAATAATTCTTCCGCCTGTTCAATAGTTTTTCCTTTTATAAAAGAACTCATCAATGAGGCAGATGCTTTTGAAATCGCACATCCTGATCCCTGGAAAGAAACATCTTCAATCTTTCCGTCTTTGAGAAGCAGGTAAATATCTATCTTGTCTCCGCATAAAGGATTGTAGCCTTCACCGAAATGGTTGGCATTCTCCATCTTTCTAAAATTTCTCGGGCTCTTATTATGATCCAGAATAACCTGCTGATAGAGTTCTTTTAATTCCTGGTTCATTTCCTGAAAACCTTAATAATTTTGCTTATTCCTTCAGCCAGAATATCTATCTCTTCCTTTGTATTGTACATTGCAAAAGACGCACGGGTAGTGGCAGGAACATTAAATCTCTGCATTAATGGCTGAGTACAATGGTGGCCTGTTCTCACGGCTACACCTTCAAAATCCAGAAATGTTCCCATATCGTGAGGATGTATGTCATCAAAGACAAATGAAAGAACACTCGCCTTATTTTTTGCTTTCCCGAATATTTTTATTCCTTCAAAACCGGAAATTACTTTATCCGCGTAATCAAGCAGATCTTTCTCATGCTCAGCAATTGAATTAATTCCTATTTCGGATATATAATCCACTGCGGCTCCGAGTCCCACAGCATCTGCAATATTGGAAGTGCCCGCTTCGAATTTATAGGGAATCTCGTTATATGTAGTTTTTTCGAAGCTAACTTTTGAAATCATGTCTCCGCCTCCCATAAAAGGGGGCATAGATTCGAGCAAATTCTGTTTGCCGTAAAGAATGCCGATTCCGGTAGGTCCGTACATCTTATGTCCCGAGAAAGCAAAAAAATCGCAGTCAAGCTGCTGAACGTCAACAAGTAAATGCTGAATAGCCTGAGCCCCATCTATAAGGACAGGAATATTAAATGAATGAGCTGTATGAATAATTTTTTCAACCGGATTAATTGTTCCTAGGGAATTTGAAACATATACCAGGGAAACCAGCTTGGTTCTTTTTGTAAGTAGTTTTTCAAATTCTTCAATTATTAATTCCCCGGAATCGTCTACAGGTATTATTTTTATTTTTGCTTTTTTATCTGCTGCAACGAGCTGCCATGGAACTATATTGGAATGATGTTCCATTTGGGAAATTATTATTTCATCACCCTCATTAATAAAATCTCTTCCAAAGGAATAAGCCACGAGATTAATTGATTCGGTAGTGCCTCTGGTAAAAATTATTTCCTGCGGACTTGCAGCATTAATAAATTTTTTAATTTTAATTCTTGCTTCTTCGAAAGCTTCCGTAGCCAATCCGCTTAAATAATGAACCCCTCTATGAACATTTGAATTCTGGTGCAGGTAATAATTGTTTAACGCATCTATTACCGGTTTCGGTTTCTGAGTTGTAGCGGCATTATCCAGGTAACATAAAGGTTTTCCATGAACCTCAGTTGAAAGAATGGGAAAATCTTCCCTGATTTTATCAAGATCGAAAGTTTTAATTTCCTTTTCAGTATTCCGGATTTCTATTTTAGTGCTCATTGCGGAACTGCTTGTTAAATTTTTCGGTTAAAATTGATTCGGCATAATTTCTTACCGGCTCAAGAGGAATACTCTTTATAACATCGCTTGCGAAAGCGTGAATTAAAATTGCACGTGCAGTGTCCTGGCCTATTCCTCTAGATTTAAGGTAAAACATAGAATCCATATCCAGCTGGCCGATTGTTGCCCCGTGTGTGCATTTAACATCGTCTGCAAAAATTTCAAGCTGCGGTTTGGTATTTACCAAAGCTTCAGCCGATAAAATTATATTATTGTTTTCCTGGAATGCATTCGTTTTCTGCGCATCTTTCCGCACCATTACTTTCCCGTTAAATACGCCTCTGGACCTATTATCCAGGATTCCTTTATAGTGTTCATGGCTGGTACAATACGGTTTTGCATGGTCAATCATGGTGTGTGTGTCATACAATTGTTCTCTTTCGGTTAAGTACAATCCGTTAAGAGTACTCTCTCCTCCTTCTCCATTAAAGCGGACATTCAAGTCGTTCCGTGAAATGCTGCCTCCGAGGGAAATTGAATGCGAAGAAAAATTACTGCTTCTTTCCAGCTCAACTTCAATTCTATGAATATGAAAAGAATTTTTACTCTCCTCCTGAAGCTTTACATGGGAGATGATTGCGTTCTCACCTGCAGAAATCTCGGATACGGAATTTGTGAAGTAGACTCCTTCATCAAGAGATACAAAATGCTCCAAAATTTTTACCTGGGAATTTTTACCTATTGAAAATAAATTCCTCGGCTGGGACAATATCTTTTCCCCGTCTGATAAAGAAATAAAAAGAATATGGATAGGTTTCTCTATTATTTCCCGATCCGGAATGTAAATGAATGAGCCGTCTTTTGTAAATGCCGTATTAAGTGAGGTGAAAATATGCCTGCTGTAATCCGCATATTTGCTAAAATATTTTTGAACTGCCGGATGGGATGAATTAATAGCATTATCGAGGCTTGAGATTACAACCCCGCCTGGAAGATTTTCCAGTTCGGATAAATCAGGTGCAAAGGTTCCATTTATAAATACAGCCAGATACGCTTCAAAATCATTAAATCTAAATTGATCGACCTTAGTTTTTTCAACTTTATAATTTGCCGATGCCGGTTTAAAATGATGTTTCAGAAGAGGTGAAATGTTTGTGTACTTCCACTCTTCATCTTTTGTTGTGGGAAAATTCAGCTCGGAAAATTTTAGAATGGCATCCTTCCTTAAATTATTTATAGGCTGCCTGCTTCCCCCATTTAAGTTATTTTGGAAAGTCTCAAAATTTTCCAGGTACCACTTTTTAATATTTAAGATTTCATCCATATATTTTTCAGTTAGATACGGCCAATTCTTTGGAATTCTCTTTTATCCAGTCATATCCTTTATCCTCGAGCTCCAATGCCAATTCTTTTGGCCCGCTTTTAATAATCTTTCCTTTATAAAGGACATGAACATAATCCGGGATGATATAATTTAAGAGTCTTTGGTAGTGTGTCACTACTATAATAGAGTTATCATCCGATTTCAATTTATTAACACCGTTTGCCACAATTTTTAATGCGTCAATATCAAGGCCGGAATCGGTTTCATCCAGTACCGAAAGCTTCGGATTTAATACGGCCATCTGGAAAATTTCATTTCTTTTCTTTTCACCACCGGAAAAGCTATCATTCACGGACCTGCTTAGAAGGGATTGATCTAATTCCACTAGTTTCATCTTCTCTTTTATCAATCCAAGGAATTCTATTGCATCAAGCTGTTCCTCCCCTTTAGCTTTTCTTATTTCATTTAAAGCTGTCTTTAAAAGATTGGTATTGCTTACCCCCGGTATTTCAACCGGGTATTGAAATGCCAGGAAAAATCCGGCTCTTGCACGGTCTTCGGGGGACATCTCCAACAGATTCATCCCTTCAAATGTTACTTCGCCTTTTGTAATTTCGTATTCTTCTCTTCCCGCTAATACTTGGGCTAAAGTGCTCTTGCCGGAACCGTTGGGTCCCATTATTGCGTGGACTTCTCCTTTATTTATTTTAAGATTAATTCCTTTAAGAATTTCTTTACCGTCTATACTTACATGAAGATCTTTTATTTCAAGCATTAATAATCCTTATAAAATTGATGAATTAAAATTAACCGACGCTTCCTTCCAGGCTGATGCTGAGGAGCTTGGTGGCCTCCACCGCAAACTCCATAGGAAGCTCTTTAAAAACTTCTTTGCAGTACCCGTTTACAATTAAACCGATTGCATCTTCGGTCGATATCCCTCTCTGGTTTAGATAAAATATCTGGTCTTCACCGATTTTTGAAGTTGTTGCTTCATGTTCAATTTGTGCAGTGGGATTGTTTATTTCCAGATATGGAAAAGTATGAGCACCGCATTTGTCCCCAAGGAGAAGTGAATCGCATTGCGAAAAATTTCTGGCATTTTCTGCTCGTCTGTTTATCTTTACCAAACCTCGGTAACTGTTATTGCTTCTGCCTGCAGAAATACCCTTGGAAATAATTGTGCTCCTTGTATTCTTTCCGAGATGAATCATTTTTGTCCCGGTATCCGCTTGCTGCATATTATTTGTAACAGCTACGGAGTAAAATTCTCCAATGGAATTATCTCCCTGGAGAATGCAGCCGGGGTATTTCCATGTAATTGCAGAGCCAGTTTCTACCTGGGTCCATGATATTTTTGAGTTAATGCCTCTGCAGGCGCCTCTCTTTGTTACAAAGTTGTAAATGCCGCCTTTCCCTTCTTTATCTCCGGCATACCAGTTTTGAACAGTTGAGTATTTAATTTGAGCATTATCCAAAGCTATTAATTCAACTACTGCCGCATGAAGCTGATTTTCATCTCTCCTTGGAGCTGTACATCCCTCGAGATAGCTGACGTACGAACCTTCATCGGCTATTATCAGGGTTCTTTCAAATTGCCCGGTGTTGGAAGCATTTATTCTGAAGTAGGTGGAAAGCTCCATAGGGCAGCGTACCCCTTTCGGGATATAAGCAAAAGATCCGTCGCTGAATACTGCAGAATTTAAAGATGCAAAAAAATTATCGGTATATGGAACCACACTCCCCATATATTTTTTTACTAAATCCGGATATTTTTGGATTGCTTCGCTTATAGAACAGAAGATAATGCCAAGCTCTGCTAATTTTTCCTTAAAAGTAGTTGCGACCGAAACGCTGTCAAAAACCGCATCAACGGCAACTCCTGATAATCTTTTCTGTTCTTCCAGCGAAATCCCAAGCTTTTCAAAGGTTTTTAAAAGTTC
>DATKLQ010000218.1:0-5292 GCA_035542335.1 Ignavibacteriaceae bacterium
ATGTGCGGAATAAATGCCGCGGAATTTATCGGGAAACACCACGGCCCCTATCCTTATTCGACATTAATCCCAATAATTAAAGAAAAAAATATTTTTAAAGAATTATTAGATAAAGGAAAGAAAGTTTTTTTTGCGAATGCATATCCTAAACTTTTTTTTGATTATATAAAATCCGGCAGAAGCAGGCTCAGCGTTACATCGTTAAGCTGCCGCCTGAGCGGAATGAAACTAAACAGCATTACCGATGTACGGAAGGGGAGAGCCCTTACTGCGGAAATTACAAATGAAAGATGGAATGAAAAGCTGGGGTACAATTTAGCGGTAATTAAACCTCAAACGGCTGCAAAAAGGCTCCTTAGAATTGCACACAATTATTCATTCACGTTGTTTGAATATTTTTTGACCGATCATATCGGACATGGAAGATATGACGGCAGCATCGAGAAAACTTTGAATGTATTTGATCAATTCCTTCTGAGCTTGATTAAAGGCATTGAAGGAACCGGATTAACTTTATTTACTTGCTCTGATCATGGAAATATCGAGGATTTATCTATAAAAACACACACACTCAATCCGGCATTATCAATTGCTGCAGGTAAATATGCCGGGTTTTTTGCTAAAAACGTTGCCGATTTGACACAAATAAAATCTGCAATATTAAAGGTATGCAGGTGAAGCATTACCCTGTAATCAAATTTGCGGTACCGTTTATATGCGGAATAATCCTGAATCAATTCTTCTGCATTCCTCTGCTGATTTATCCGGTATTATTTACGGCGTTCATAATTATCTTTCTGTTGATAAGACTTTTAAAGTTAAAATATATTCAAGAAGTCTCTCTATTACTGTATCCTCTTATTCTTCTTCTTGGTTTATTTACTGCCCGGATTAATGCAGGAAATCAAAGCTGCTTGTCGCCAAATATCTACGTTGCTAAGAATTTAACCGCATTCGGGGAAATTGAATCAATTGATCTTCTGCATTACGGCTACGATATGCCGGCAGACAACCGGAAGAAAACAATTACTTTCCGTCTAAAAGCTGATTCCTTGTCGGCTAATCAATTTAGTCTTTCCAAAAAAATTATTCTTAACTGCAGTGTGCAGGACACGTCGGATGAAAGCCTGGATTCGCTTTATAATTCTCTCAAGCCTGGAAATTATATTTCTATTTCCGGCAGCTATTATAAAGGCCGTGAGAGAAGAAATCCGGGAGAATTTAATTATGATAAATATCTCCGAGCAAAAGGAATCAGCGGTACATTTATTTCTTATAATGCAGGAGATGTTCATACGCTGAAAAAAGAAATTTATCCTTTTGAAAATTTTCTGTTCACAATAAGAAAATCTATTCATGAAAGAATAATAGGGCTCCATTCGCCGGTTACGGCTTCTTTACTGAAGGGATTGCTTCTTAATGACAGAAGTGAAATGAATAATGATACTAAAAATGAATTCATTAATTCAGGGGTAATTCATGTGCTCGCAGTTTCAGGGCTTCACGTGGGATATATAATCCTGGTTTTTGTGATTATACTGGGAAGATTTAATATTTATGCCAGATCCGTTTTAACCGCCGCAGGCTTAATTCTATTTATGCTTTTAACAGGTTCCCCGGCCTCTGTGGTCAGAGCTGTTTTGATGGCTTTAATAATTATTGCGGGTTTTCTTTCAGGCAGATCGACTAATCTTTTTAACTCTCTTGCTTTATCTGCAGTTATAATTCTTCTGATAGATCCGGGCGATCTTTTTGATCCCGGATTCCAGCTTTCTTACGCTGCAGTTTCTTCAATGGCGGCAATCTACCCGTTTTTCCGCCGGATGATTGTAAATCTAAATCCGGGAAAGTTTGTAAAAAATCTGCTCCTGTTTATCACTTTATCTTTAAGCGCACAAGTAGGAACAATACCGTTTACATTGTTTTATTTCGGGAGACTTTCGCTGACTGCTTTATTTGCAAACCTGTTTGTTATTCCTGCAATCGGGATGGTTGTTGGTGTTTCAATATTTACTTTAACAATATCTATTGTTTCTCCTTTCGCTGCGTCTTTCTATGCATCTGCAAATAATCTTCTTACCTTTATTACCTTGGAGTTTATTAAGTTTTCGGGAAACCCGGGTTATTCATTCTTGTGGATAAGAAATTTTTCTCTGATTGATTCGATTATATTTTATATTTTACTAATAATATTCTTTTTTGGAATTGAAAAGTTTAAAGGATGGAAATCAAAAATTATCCTTTCTTCTTTAGTAATAATTAATATGATTTTCCTTCCTTCTCTTGATGACCGGGAGCTCCTTAAGAAAAATGAATTGAATATCATGATGATCGATGTGGGGCAGGGAGATGCGTTCTTAATCAAATTCCCCGATGGGGAAACTGCTTTAATCGATGCCGGCGATAAAACTTTCGGATTCGACAACGGGGAAAGGGTAGTTTTTCCTCTTTTAAATCATCTTTCCATTTCAAAAATCGATTTTGCCTTCATCTCCCACCTGGATGCGGATCACTGCGGCGGATTTAAATCATTAATAGCAAGAGGAATAATAAAACAAGCATTCAAGCCTAAGATTGATTCGCTTGATGAATCGGATCTGAGATTTGAATTTTTCTTGCGGCAATATAATGTTCCAATCTCTTATTATAATAGGGAAAAAATACAAATCGGCAATGTTAAACTTTATATATTGAATGATCAGATAAATTTTATTCCTGCTTCCAATAATGAAAAAAGCGGAATTATAAAAATAATATATGGCAAAACAAGCTTCCTTTTTACGGGTGACGCGGAAAAAAAGAATGAAAAAATTCTTATGAATCAATACAGGGACTTTCTTAATTGCAGTGTTTTAAAAATTTCGCATCACGGAAGCAATACAAGCAGCAGTCAGAATTTTATCGATGCGGTAAATCCTCAATATGCATTAATAAGCTGCGGAATCGGAAATAAATTCGGCCACCCTTCAAAAAAAGTATTGGAGCGGCTTAAAGGCATTAAAGTATTTAGGACAGATAAGGATGCTGCCGTTTTGTTAAGCTCGGACGGGGAGAAAATTCATCAGATTAATTGGAAAAATTTATAATAATTAATATATACGGAAGGAATAAATGGCTGAAAAAAATTTGGTAGGTATTATTATGGGCAGTGATTCGGATCTGCCGGTGATGAAAGAAGCTGCCGACATCCTGGACGAATTCGGAATTAGTTATGAAATAAGAGTCCTATCGGCGCACAGAACACCCAGGCAGACGGAAGAATATGCTTCTGGAGCTCATCAAAAAGGATTAAAGGTGTTTATTGCTGGTGCAGGCGGGGCCGCACATCTGGCAGGTGTGATAGCTGCTTTTACTCCGCTCCCGGTTATTGCAGTCCCTATCAAATCAAAATCATTGGATGGGCTTGATTCACTTTTATCTATGGTACAGATGCCCCCAGGTGTACCTGTTGGAACAGTCGGAATTAATCAGGCGAAAAATGCAGGTCTTCTGGCTGTTCAGATTCTTGGTTCGGCTGATCCCGCTATAAGGGAAAAAATGCTGAATTATAAAAAGAAGATGGAAGCAGAAGTCTTAAAAAAAGATGAAAATCTAAAAGTTAGATTAAAAGCCGGTAACTAAGCCCATATAATCTATACAGTTTAAAGGAATTACCCTCAAATAATTATAAGGCGAATTGCATTGCTAGTGCTTTTCCCTTTTAATAATTTTGATATCTATTTTTAACAATCTAAGCATAAATATGAAATTATTAATACCAATAATCATCTCTTTTTCATTAATCATCGGCTGCCGTTCAAAATCCGATAAGGATTATATGAATGAGGCATCGGAAAATGCAAAGAAGAATAATATCTCTGAAGTAATAACGGCATATGAAAATTTAGTGAAAGAATATCCTGAGAGTAAATTGGCTCCCGAGGCTTTATTTCAGCAAGCAGGATTGTACCAGAACAGGATGGTCAAGAATTTATCTGAAACCGAATCGCTGGAAAATGCAGTTAAAATATATAAAAAGATTTTTGATAAATATCCCGATTATCCGAAAGCACCGGACGCATTGTTTATGTCAGGATTTATCCTTGCCAATGAGTTAAAAAGATATAAAGAAGCAACCGAAACTTACCGGTTATTTCTTGAAAAATACCCGAATCATCAATGGGCCCTTTCGGCAAAATCCGAATTAGAAAACATGGGAGTACCGCCTGAAGTAATCCTGCAAAACAAACAGAAAGTAAGCTCTGATGGCGGAACCTTCTGAGAATTATATAAAATATCTTAATCCCGCAGTTATTTCCAAAATAAACTCGATGGAATTGCGCGCCCGTCTGGTGGTCGAAGGTTTCATGGTGGGCCTTCATAAAAGCCCTTACCACGGATTCAGCGTGGAGTTTACCGAGCACCGGCCTTATCTTCAAGGAGATAGTTTAAAAGATGTGGATTGGAAGGTTTACGGCAAAACGGAAAGATTTTTTATAAAGCAGTATGAGGAGGAAACAAATCTAAGAAGCTATATCCTGCTCGATACAAGCCGCTCGATGAGCTTTGCTTCTTCCGGGAATATAAGTAAGCTGGAATATGCATCGATACTTGTGGCCGCTTTAAGCTATTTAATGATTAAGCAGCAGGATGCCGTCGGTTTGGCTCTGTACTCGGATAAAATCAACAGCTATATACCGCCGAAAGCTACTAAAACCTACCTGCTGCAGATATTAAAACAAATCACATCTCTGCATGCATCAAGCACTACAAATACTGCTTCCTCATTGAACCTTATAGCCGAAAAAATTAAAAGAAGGGGATTGGTAATTATTGTTTCAGATCTCTTTGACGACATTAATTCAATATTAAAGTCCTTAAAGAATTTCAGCTACCTGAAAAATGAAGTGATAGTATTTCAAATACTCGATCCGCTGGAAAGAAGCTTTTCATTCGGTGCGGATGCAGTATTTAAAGATCTCGAGACTGAAGAAGAAATTACTACCCAGCCGTACCAGATTCAAAAGGCTTACAGAGAATCGATGGGAGAGTTTTTAAGGAAAATAAAATCGGAATGCTTAAATTCTAATATAGAATACAATCTTATTGAAACAAGCATGCCTTTCGATAAGGCTTTATTCAGCTACATTCAGAAGAGGAGGATGCTTTACTAGGCAGGTTCTCTTGATCTTACAGCAGATTCTTAGCCTCAGCCTTAGCCTCAACTTCCATTTCGGATTTCGGATTGAAGAAGTATTGATCATCTTAAATCGTTAATCGTAAATCTTAAATCAACTAGTACTTAAGAATATA
>DATKLQ010000219.1:0-6537 GCA_035542335.1 Ignavibacteriaceae bacterium
CCAGGCAGTTTCCTGATCGTATGTATAAATCCTGATAAACCATTTTAATTTTCCATGATTTTCACCGATAGCTTCAGCCAGGTCATAAGCAGCTTGTTCAGGTATAATTGTCTTATGCAAATATTGCTTCTTCCGGCTCAATTGCCGGAAAACGCGTGGATCCGCCTTTCTACTCAGCATTTACCTACCATTTAACATTTTATTGATCTGCTCTTGTCAATTTCATAAGTATATTCTGATCCATAACTTCCGCTTTTACATCAATAGAATCGTCATCAAGATATTTGCATTTATGGTTAATTCTCATTCCCTGCAAGTCAACATCAAATGAAAATTCATTCCCATTTACAACTCCGTTCAGCAGATCGAGTTCCCCAATTGAGGAAGAATTCTTGCCTGTTAGTTTGTCTCCTTCTACTTTGAAAGTAAATGTTAAATCGACATCTCCCTGGGGGCCGCTGACTTTACCAATCCATTTACCGTCAATTTTGGATTTTTCCATTACCCTGGTTAATTCCATTGGTTTTTCCATGACAGACGCATTCAGTTTAATAGTATCATCATCCAGAACTCCTGTATTGCTTATTACCTGTCCCTCAACATTGACATCAAATGAAAATTGGTTTCCATTTACCTTTCCATTTTCAAGCGGTAAAGTCCCCATATCCGATGTAACACTCCCGGTTAAAGAATCTTTCGATGCATTAAATGTAAAGAACAATTCAAAATCTCCGTTTGGTCCGATCATTTTACCTTTCCAATTTCCGTTAAGTTTTTGAGCATTCCCGGTTATACCAAGTACCAGGGACAATAAAATTGTAACATATATTTTCATTTTTTTCCCTTTTGTTTTTATGTCCATTTATTAATTTCTTACAGTTAAAAAATTCTTCATAGTTAAGAATCGAAGAATTCTCTGTAGTTTTGTTTACAGTTAAATTAAACAGAACGGGCGATATTCAAAATCGCAGCTTAAAAGCGACATTCGGCAGAAATATTTCATTTAATAAAATTAATTTTTTACAAATCTTTTAATTTGTATATGATCCAAATCCTCTCAAAAAATAAATTACCCATCCGGTAATAGCCATAAGACGGTTATTCAATTTAATATAAAACTAAAGTTAATATCGAATGAGCAGGGCTGATCGTCTCAACGGCATTTTCCTCAAGCCAAGTATGAAATTTAATCTCTTTTTCGGTTTGATTAAGAATCACAACCGCAATTTTCCCGTCGGGATTAACAAATGCGGTTGCCAGCAAATCATCCGAATTTGATGAACAGACTATTCTTTTTGCTCCGGGTCGTATGAATTTCGAAAAATGCCCGATATAGTAGAAAGAATTCATATACGTAAGTTCGCCTGTTTTGGTATTGCAGATTATCGGCGCCATGCAGTAGTTTCCGACATGGTTGGGTCCGCCTTTTTCATCGAGAATAACATTCCAGGCTGTCCATCCGGAAGCCCAGTTATTCAGATCCATAATCATATGCTTGCCGAAGAATTCACCCCATTGCCATTCATTTATTCTTGCAGAATCAAAATTTGCTTCAGTGCCTTCAGTGAAAATAAGCTCCTTTTCAGGAAAAGCATCATGAACAAGCCGTACATTATCAAAATGCTCTCCGACGTACCAATGAAAGCCGGTGCCCCAGACATATTTATAAGCTTCGGAGTCATCATAAACCACTTTGGCGCGCTGGTACATTATCCCGCGGTTATGATCCCATACAATTAATTTAATATTTCCCAAACCGGAATTTGTTAATGTCGGTCCGAGATAATTTTTAACAAAGTCCCTTTCTTCAGATGCCGTGAAAATGCAAGACTCCCATGTCTGGACAGCCATAGGCTCATTCTGAACTGTTAGACCCCAAATTGGAATGCCGGTTTTTTCATATTCCTTTACAAATTTCACAAAATAATTTGCCCAGGTTTGATTGAATTCCGGCAGTAGCTTACCGCCTTGAAGAATATTATTATTTGTCTTCATCCAAGCTGGAGGACTCCAGGGAGAAGCGAATATCTTCAGCATTTTCCCGGAGCTTTCCATTGCAGCTTTAATAAAAGGAATTTTATATTTCAGATCATGATCGATGCTGAATTTCTCCAGATTTATATCTCCGCTGTCTGCATAAACATAGCTTTCGCTGGAAAAATCACAGCTGTGAATATTTGTCCGGCAAAGAGAGAAACCGATTCCCTCCTCATCGTTAAAAAATCCTTTTAATATCTCCTGCTGTTTCTCTGCCGGTAATTTATAAAATGTTTCAGCCGAAGCGTCAGTTAGTGCTCCGCCGATGCCGACAATTGCCTGAAAAGTTTTGTTCCTGTCCAAAATTATTGTCGGTGTTTGCTCGACAGGCTGCACAAGTGATTTAAATTTTAAAGATTCTTTTTTAGAAATTCTGTCGGCGGTATTTTTTGCAGTTATGTAAATATCCGCTTTTAAGTCTGAAGGCTTTTTATCCTGGGAAAATATAGGAAATGATATGAAAAACAGAAAAAAGAAAATTGAGCACCAGACTTCAAATGAAATTGCCCGGATGAATACGGAAGGCTCTTGTCTTTTTGTTATAAGAGCTAGAGAAGCCCGAATGCAGTGCTCTGGAAGTTTTGAACTATTGAGGAAAGGCATTTTTATTCCCTTAAGTTATGATTGCCGGATTTTCAATTAAGTTCTTCTAATATTTTTCTGTTTTTATCTTAGTAAATTAGGAAAATATTCCTCATTAGATAAAAATTATTTTAAATCCTTCCGGGTTTAATATCTAAAAAAGGGAGATCTCCTAATTTTCATGGTATGCAAGTAATGTTAAAATATAAGCACCTGCCCCATACCCGATCATCGGTATCGCCCCGATATATTGATCCCCCTTATCCCTGATGCAATTGCACCATACATTGAAAGATTTAAAATCATCATTCATTTTTTCCAGCTGCCCACTGTTAGAATACATTTCAGGGATTGTATTATAATTTACCGCAGCCTGTTCCGTAACATGATTCAATAATTCAGCCGCGTCGGTTTTTTGATCGAATAGAAGATAAGCCAATGCGATCCTCAGATTGATAAATACCCATTCCTGATTTTCATAAGGATCTAAGCTATTCAACCTGATATAGCCGGATCTTTTCCCTTTTATTCTTAATACCTTGTCGTATTCCTTCATATGCGATAAAAACAAATTCTTATCTTCTATCAGGCCGTTAGCAAAAATTTCGAACACTCCCGCATCATAATATTCATGGTCTGTTTTCATTTGATCGTTGATATTCCCTTTAAAGTACTTATTATCGCACAACATATGTTTTAAAATTCCTTCTTTCAAAGCGGCTGCAGCAGCTTCATACTCTTTATATTGCAGTCCGAATTGTTTTTGAAGCTTTGCAAATTGTTCAAGTCCTCTTGCACAAACTCCGGAAGTAAAAGTATATTGTTTCGGTATTTGAAGATGGTGTTCCCACGGACCAGAATCTTCTCTTATTAAGGAATCGGCATCAATGCAAGCTACAGTAGCATCGGCAACTTTTTTAGTCACCAATTGATTCCACTTTTTATAAAATGCAGAATCCCTGCTTCTTTCAGCATAATCGCAAAATGCGCAGAGGAATAATCCAAAATTATCGAATTCAATATTGGGTCCATATTCATTAAAATCGCTCTCTTCCCGGCCGCTACCGAAATACCTTGTCATCGAAATTTGATAATCAATACCGGCTCCATAATCCTTTCCATGGTAAATATAATGCTTATATTGACCGGAGTGGGCATTCAGCATAAATTCAAGACCTTTCTTAGCTTCCGAATACATTCCCAGGCGGGTCATTGCCTGAATAGCATAGCTTCCGTCTCTTACCCAGGCTATATGCCATAAGCCTGGCCTCAAAGAGGCCAATATCTGTCCGTGCGAGAATGGAAATATTTCCTGATCAGATACCTGCGCCATCTTTAGAAATGAAACTGATTGCTCAACAACATTTCTTTCTTTGACTGATAAGCCGCATGGGATTTTGCAGGAAGAAAATATCTTCTGCATATATTGAAGTTCATCATCAAGTAAGGAAGTTCCCCGGCCAGACAATCTCCGGGCGGCTTTAGTAATAATTGTATTGTCCTTATGTAATGAATCGATGAAAGAAAAAAGGAAATATTTCTCATAGACATTGCCATCATACCTTCGCAGCAGAGTTCCTGTAATAACATTTCCCGAAAGGCTGATTGGTAGATCCTCCAGAGGGTTTTCCAGCAATGAGATATTGCTCAGCACCTTACCATTTCCTGTATCGGCATTGAATGAAAGATTTTCTATTATTTCTTTTTTGCCTCTAGCGAGAATATAAAATATTTTATCATTGCTGGTAAAAGGTGAAAAATAATTAAGTGTATAATTTTTGTACTCCGCGGTAATAACATGAGTATTATTGAGGTATCTAATCCGGATTGGCTGTTCCGTCCTGTTCATTCTAATATTGGCAATAAAAGGATGAACGAATTTGCCGGAATCGTAGTTGGCAAAAATATGCGGGTATACATAATCAACCGAATTTTTCTTAACATCGTAAACTGCTGCGATCAAACCATTGGATGTGGTTAATTTAAAATAGGATTGTTCAATCTGTGCATTGAGAGGGAGACCGGAAGAAATAATTAAAACATTTAAAAGTATGAATTTTACTTTCATAATTTTGCCTTTGATTTCAGCAAATTAGTTCCAATTAATATTCATTACAGAATTGTCTATTGAAGCAATTCAAATCGATCCTTCAGCCGTATATCCTTTGACGATGCGCCTATCATCAATTCAAACTCACCCGGCTCCGCAACCCACTGCAATTGCTGATTAAAGAAGGAAAGTTTTTCCTTGTCAATTAAAAAATTTACTGTTTTAGACTCGCCAGGATTTAATTTTATTTTTGTGAAGTCTTTCAATTCTTTGACCGGCCGTGCAACGGAACCGACAAGGTCATGTAAATAAAGCTGAACAATTTCTTCGCCAGCGAATTTACCGGTATTTGAGATTGTCGCTGAAACTTCAATCCGGCCATCCGGATACATTTGCTTGCTGCTCAACCGTAAATTGCTGTATTCAAAACTTGTATAACTCAGTCCGAATCCGAACTCGAACTTTGGGTATATAGATAAATCAATATAAGCGCTTCTATAAAAACGGTTGCTGTCACTTGATGCCGGACGACCGGTATTAAGATGATTATAGTAAACCGGAATTTGCCCTACGCTTATAGGGAAAGTCATGGTAAGTTTAGCCGAAGGATTATAATCGCCGAACAAAACATCGGCAATTGCATTGCCTGCTTCACTGCCCAGCCACCAGGTATATAAAATCGCCTGGGCATTATCCGCAGTGAAATTAAAAACCAATGGACGACCTGCATTGATCAGAACGACAACCGGTTTGCCGGTATTGAGCAGCTCTTTGAATAATTCCTCCTGAAGGCCGGGAATAGAAATATCGCTCCGGCTTTTTGCTTCACCGCTCATATCACGGCGTTCGCCAATGCTTAAAATAACTACATCAGACTGCTTTGCAATGTTCACGGCTTCCGGAAATCCATCCTTATTATCTCCATCAATTTCACAACCTTTAGCATATAAAAGTTTGGTTGTGCTGCTAATTTTATTTTTCAGTCCTTCCCATTGAGTTACAATGAAATTGGAATCAACCCCGGGCACTTCAACATCCCAGAATCCTTTATTCTGCCTAACTGCTTTTACAAGCGGACCAATAAATGCAATAGTTTTTATATCTTTGGATAAAGGCAGAAGCTGATTTTCATTCTTCAGCAATACAATACTTTTTCTAGCTATATCTCTCGCAATTTCAGTGTGAATAGGATTATTCAGCTCTTTCAGTTCTCTTTCAGGGTTACAAAATTTAAAAGGATCATCGAACAGGCCCAGCTCAAACTTTTTTCTTAAAATTCTTTTTACAGCTTCATCAATTACTCCAGCCGAAACTTTACCATTTTTTACAAGCAAAGCCAGATTCTTTATATAAGAACGGCTTTCCATATCCATGTCGCATCCGGATGTAATGGCGGAAAGCGCTGCTTCATATTGATCTTTTACGTATCCATGATTTATCATTTCACCGACTGCTCCCCAATCACTTACAACAAAGCCGTCGAAGCCCCACTTCTCTTTTAATATGTCGGTGAGTAAATATTTATTTCCTGTTGATGGTATTCCGTTGATGTCGTTGAATGAAGTCATGAATGTAGCTGCGCCGGCATCAAGTGCTGCTTTAAACGGAGGCAGATATACTTCCCAAAGCATTCTGTCGCTTATGTCCACAGAATTATAATCTCTGCCGCCAATAGCTGCTCCGTAAGCAGCATAATGTTTTGCACAAGCAATTAATGAATTTATTTTGCCCAAGGTATCGCCCTGAAATCCTTTAACTCTTGCGTATGCTATTTTAGAACCTAGGTAAGGGTCTTCGCCGGCGCCTTCCATAACTCTTCCCCAACGTGGATCGCGTGTAATATCTACCATTGGTGCAAAGGTCCAGTG
>DATKLQ010000220.1:0-7404 GCA_035542335.1 Ignavibacteriaceae bacterium
TTCCTTGTAATCCTAGCCTACCTGCTTATTGCAGCTTGGGGAATTTACTGCGTAATAAATCTGCCGGTCGATGCAATCCCCGACCTTTCCGAAAACCAGGTAATAATTTTTACGGAGTGGATGGGAAGATCTCCCGAAATAGTAGAAAACCAGGTTACTTTCCCGATCGTTTCCGGCCTTCAGGGGCTGCCGAATGTAAAAGCCGTCAGGGCTTCTTCAATGTTCGGAATGTCTTTTATCTTCGTAATCTTTGAAGACAATGTCGATACTTATTTTGCCCGCACTAGGGTGCTGGAACGGATGAATACCATCCAGGCTCAGCTGCCGCCGGGAGTCGTCCCTTCTTTAGGCCCTGATGGTACAGGAGTAGGCCATGTCTTCTGGTATACTGTCGAAGGGAAAGGTTATGATTTAGGAACCTTGAGATCAATACAGGATTGGTACATCCGGTATAAGCTTGCAGCGGTTGATGGAGTAGCGGAAGTAGCCAGCATCGGAGGATTCGTAAAACAGTACCAGGTGGATATCAGCCCGAACGATCTGCGCGCATATAACTTAACGGTATCCGATGTAGTGAATGCGGTGGAGAAAAGTAATAATGAAGTGGGGGGAAAAATAGTCGAGGTAAATGATGCCGAGTATTTCGTCAGAGGTCAAGGTTATATTAAGGATAAAGAAGATATAGAGAATACGGTCGTAACCAGCAGAAACGGCGTCCCTGTATTAATAAAAAATATTGCCGGTGTTCAGCTCGGCGGTGATATAAGAAGAGGTTCATTGGAAAAAAACGGCAAAGGAGAAGTAACCGGCGGAATTATCGTTATGAGGAACGGGGAGAATGCCCAAAGAGTAATTGAAAGAGTAAAAGAAAAAATAAAAGAAATCTCACCGGGTCTTCCCGAAGGCGTTAAAATTGTTCCTTCTTATGACAGGAGTACATTGATAAAGGAAGCCGTCGGAACACTACAGACGGCATTGATCGAAGCTTCAATCACGGTTTCAATAATGGTTTTGATTTTTCTTCTCCATTTCAGAAGCATTATAAGAATTTTAATTGAGCTTCCGATATCAATACTCATTGCATTTATCCTGATGTATTCATTCGGGATCACCTCCAATATTATGAGTCTCGGGGGGATTATTCTTGCCGTAGGTGTAATAGTAGATTCCTCAATTGTTCTTGTGGAGAATGCATATAGAAACCTGGCCAAGGCCATCGAAGAAAAAAAACACCTTACGCCCGAAGAGTATAAAAAAATTTCAATCGATTCTGCTAAGCAGGTAGGACGTGCAATTTTCTTTTCGGAACTGATAATACTTACTTCTTTTCTTCCGGTGTTTCTGCTGACCGGAGAGGAAGGAAAATTATTTCATCCTCTTGCCTATACAAAATCTTTTGCAATGCTGGGCTCCGCAATAGTAGTCATTACTTTAATTCCTGTTCTGATGACAATGCTGATGCGGGGCAAGTTCAAGCCCGAACAGAAGAATCCGACTACAAAATTTTTTATCAGGATTTACGAGCCTGTTATTCATTGGGTGCTGAAGCATAGAAAGATTACGATTGCAATTAATTTAATAGCTCTTCTGACAACAATTCCGATGATACTTAATACCGGCTCTGAATTTATGCCCCCGCTGGATGAAGGTTCGATTCTCTACATGCCTGTAACTCTTCCCGGTGCTTCCATTACGGAAGTAAACCGGATTTTACAGGAACAGGACCGGATAATTAAGTCGGTCCCTGAAGTAGATCATGTATTGGGAAAAGCCGGACGTGCGGAAACCGCTACCGACAATGCGCCTTTAAGCATGATTGAAACAATAATCCTCTTAAAGCCGAAAAATCAGTGGCGCCCGGGAATTACAAAACAGGACATTGTTGGTGAGCTCGATCAAAAGCTTCAGATACCCGGAGTTACAAACGGATGGACCCAGCCTATCATTAACCGTATCAATATGCTTTCCACAGGTGTAAGAACAGATATTGGGTTTAAGATTTTTGGGCCTGATTTAGATACTCTGGAAGCCTATGCGGTCAAAGCAGAAGAATTGTTGAAGAAGGTCAACGGAGCTGCGGATGTTGTGGCCGAGAGAGTCCAGAATGGTTATTACATGGACATCCAGGTAAAACGGGAAGCGGCGGCAAGGTACGGTGTAAATGTTAAGGACCTTCAGGATATTATTGAAACTGCAGTCGGAGGTCAAAACCTCGGAATTGTAATTGAAGGCAGAATGCGTTTCCCGATTAGAATCAGATATAGAAGGGATTTCCGCAGCAATATTGAGGATCTGAGAAATTTAATTGTGCCGGTTTCTGTTCAAAGCGGAATGAGCAGTTCAAGTTCATCATCGGCTTCGATGAATGCTTCAGCTATCGGTACAAGCTCGACAATGTCTTCAATAGGAAATGCCTCACAGGCAAGCTTTGTTCCCGGAAATTCCGGTGATCTGCAGGGATCTGCTTTTTCGCTGACGGATAATTCCCCTGCACCCGTAATTTACCTCCCTTTATCCGAGTTGGCCGATGTAAAAATTTTAACCGGCCCTCCGATGATCAGCAGCGAAAATGGAATGCTTCGTTCAATTGTTTTCATGAATACCAGGGGAAGAGATATGGGAAGCGTAATGGACGATGCAAAAAAAATAATTGAAGCAAATTTGAATCTTCCCACGGGTTATTCATACTCCTGGAGCGGCCAGTATGAAAGCAAAATGAGAGCTCAGCGGACAATTGAAATAATTATGCCGGTTGTATTCCTTTTAATTTTTCTGCTGCTCTTTTTAACTCTGAAAAATTATTTGGAAGCAGGGGTTGTAATGCTTTCCGTTCCTTTCGCACTAATCGGGGGAATCTATATGGTCTATATACTCGGCTATAATTTTTCAGTGGCTGTATGGGTGGGATTTATTGCACTTTACGGGATAGCCGTGGAAACTGGAGTGGTAATGGTGGTTTATCTTCATGAAGCACTGGATAAAATATTAAGAGCTCATCAGATGGGAAAACGTGGCGAAATAACTGTAAAGGATATATATGATGCTACAGTTGAAGGCGCTGTACTTAGACTTAGACCAAAGTTAATGACAGTTGCCACTGCAATGGTCGGGCTAATTCCTGTAATGTGGTCTAGAGGTACCGGCTCCGATGTGATGAAACCTTTAACGGCTCCAATGATTGGCGGACTTCTTACCTCAGCAGTTCACGTTTTGGTAGTAACTCCAATATTATTCGTTTATATTAAAGAGCGTGCGCTGAGAAAAGGAAAGCTGGAAATATCTAAAATGTCCGGCTGGATGAAGGAGGGAGAGTAAGAGATGTTTGATGGAAGATGGAAGATGGAAAATGGAAAGCAAAGTCATCAGTCCGCAGTCAGCTCTCAGTATACAGTATGCAATAGGCAAGAGGCAAAGATCAATTTGATAGATAAAAATTTGAACATGGTAAATGGTAAATGGAAAATGGAAAATGGAAAAGGGAGAAAGGTTCCATACAACAAACAACGAACAAACGACAAACAAAGATCCGATATCCGGTATCCAGTATCTGGAATTCAGTATCAGGTATCCGGAATCCGGTATCCTATATCCGGCATCAGGTATCCGGTATCCGGTATCCGCTATCCTGTATCACGCATTAAGCTTCTGCCGATTCTATTATTCTTTTTGCTCTATGCCCTGTGCAGTGCTGCTTTCCCTCAGTCTGTAGATTCCCTGATCAACGAAGCAATGCTCAACAATCCTCAGCTGAAAGCTTTGGAGTTGAGAATTGAATCTGCCGAGTACCGGAGTGAAGGAGTGGGGTATCTTCCGCCGCCGACAATAGGACTGGAATTTACCCAGGTGCCTCTGGCCAATCCCGATCCGTTCAATCAGGCTTTATCTCAGAATCTCTCTATATCGCAAATGTTTATGCTCGGCGGCAAACTTTCGGCAATGAATGAAGCTGAAAAAAAGAATATATCTGTTGCAGAGAAGGAATATGAAGTCTATAAGTTAAAATTGATTTTGGATATCAAATCGAAATACTATGAGCTCTGGATGAATGAACATCATTGGGAATTAAGGGATGAGAATATTAATCTCCTGAAAAGCCTGCTTGAATCAACACAAAATCTTTATACGGTTGGCAGGGCAAAATATTCCGATCTGCTTATGCTTAAAGCTGAACTGGCAGATAATGAAACTAAATCCAAAGTTTTTGAAAATGAAGTATCGGCTGCAGTATACCGGATGAATTCCCTCCTTGGCCGGGATCTAGAAAATAAAGATCTTGAAGTATATCACGTCTGGTCAATAGATTCCTTGAAGTATTCCCCGGAAGAGCTTGAAGAGAAATTGATTTCATCCAATCCTGAGATAGGGAAGATGCAGCAAATGATTGAGATGAATGAGCTTGAATTAAATGTTAATTCAAAAGAAAGGATTCCGGATTTAATGCTGCAGGGGATGATTATGAGAATGCCGAGAGGGATGTTCGTTACTTCAAAAACTCCTCCTGAGATGATAGACGGGATGGGAAAAACCGAGTATATGTACGGCTTGATGGCTTCTATAGATCTCCCGTTTGCTCCCTGGTCTGCCGGAAAGTATTCTGCAAAAGATAATGAGCTGCAAAGTACGATCAGCGGCTTATCATCGGAAAAATTCGACTTGCAGAGGAGATTGATCTCGGATTTAAAAGCAATGATTGAGAAACTGAAAAGCGCGTGGGAGCAGGTGAACCTGTATTCAAAACAGGTGATACCATTATATAAACAGACCCTTGATGCACAATTGATCGAATATCAAAACTCCCGTATCTCAATCAATGATTTGATAAATACTTTGGAGATGCTCATAATGAAAGAAGAAGAAGAAGCGGAATTCAAAATGAACTACCAGATGATATTCAGTGAAATCGAAAATATGGTAGGGGAAAGGTTAACCGGGAAATTTAAAGAATAAGAGGACAAAAATGAAATTTTACAAAATAATTCTTTTAGGGTTTATTGCTTTAAACATGATTTTAACGGGCTGCTCTGATAAAAGCAGGCAGGGAGATAATTCCGGCAACTTGGAAGTTAAAAAAGTATATTATACCTGCACAATGCATCCGCAGGTCATTTCCGATAAACCGGGTGTTTGCCCGATCTGCGGTATGGAGCTGGTAAAAAAAGTTGAATATGAAAGCCGGAATCCTTCTGCAGAAGATATGCAGGGAACTGTAACCATGAGCGGCACAAAGCAGGTGCTTGCGAATATCGGTACGGTAAAAGCATCAAACGAAAAACTGGAAAAACAATTTACTGCATACAGCTACATGGATTTTGCAGAACAGAATAGAGTTACTGTGTCGGCAAGATTTAGCGGAAGAATTGAAAAAATGTTTGTCGATAAAACCGGGGAGTTTGTGAAAAAAGGGGAGCCTCTGTTTGAAGTCTACAGCCCCGAACTAGTGCAGGCACAGAATGAATATTTAATAGCCGTTAAGAATTCCCAAAATGAAGCCGGGATTATTTATCTGGGTAATAGCTCCGGCAGTAATTCTCTCCTCGATGCCGTTAGAGAAAAACTTGTGCTGCTAGGACTTACCCAGGATCAAATTAAGGAACTTGAGTCGACTAACCAGGTGAAGTACGGTTTAACTTATTATTCCCCAATCAGCGGGACGGTAATTGAAAAGAAAGTGCAGCCCGGTATGTATATAAATGAAGGAACAACAATTTATGAAATTGCCGATCTGTCCCTGTTATGGAATATTGCTGAAGTTTACGAAAGTGATTTGTCGGATGTTAAAAAAGGGAGCAGGGTAAAGCTTCATTTAACGGCATACCCCGATGAGGAATTTGAGGGCATAGTTGATTTTATTTATCCTGTAGTAAATCAGCAAACCAGAACAGTAAAAGTAAGGAGCGTCTTTCCCAATAGAGAAAATAAGTTAAAACCTCAGATGTACGGTGAAACTGTTTTTCATTCTTCAGACGGGAACGGTCTGCTCATTCCTGCTGATGCAGTTATTTTTACGGGGAAGAGAGCGGTTGTCTGGGTAAAAACCGGGGACGGGGTTTTTGAATCGCGCGAGGTTCAAGTAGGCAGGAAGTATAAAGATAAATATAATATTCTTTCCGGTATAAAAGCAGGCGATGAAGTCGCTTCATCGGGAGGATTTTTAATTGATTCGGAAAGCCAGTTAAAATCCGGATATGCGTCTTCTCATCATAATGATCATGAATTAAATAAGGATAAAACGGGTATCCCGCATCCTAATGTTGAAGGGAATGAAATAGTAAGAAAAAGAGATGTGAAAGTTTCAGAAATAGATAAGAATAAAGACGGGAAAGTATATCAGTGCCCGATGGATTTTGAAGTCGTTTCGGATGAGTCTGGTATATGTCCCCTTTGCGGAATGGATCTGGAAGAAACTTCGGTGGAACAAGCCCAAAAAAATCTGACAGACTAATCGTAGAACAGATTAATTATCTGTTCATTAAAAGATGTTTGATGGTAGATAGAGTATTTAATAGGCAATAGACAATAGGCAATGGGCAAATTGCCGGTGCAAAATGCGGAAGGAATTCTAATAGTTAATAATTTATTTATTGATTGATTCTCAAATATAAAATTAAATGATAAAGTAAGCTCGATATTTAGCCGAATATAGTTCTTTAGGAACGGCATATAAGTAGTAGTTTATTGTTCTATCGAATTTATGATATAAAGGAGATTTGATGTTACGACATATGTTTGCGGTAATAATATTTGGTTTGACCTTTTCATTCTTTGCAAGTTCTCACGCGCAGACTAAAAATTGTACAAAACAAAATTGCAGTACTGAGACCGGAATTACGAACAAGGGAACTGAGAAACCGTTGGAATTCCGTTTGTCCTGTAAGAGGTGAAAAAGTTGATAAGGATATTCAGACAGTTGAATACAATGGAAAATATTACGGCTTCTGCTGCGGGGGATGTGATGAAAAATTTAAAAAAGATCCCGGAAAATATTCCAAAAATTTAAGTGACGACGGGAAAAAATTTTTAGGAAAAAATTCTTAACTTTGGAATTAATATGGAAATATTTATTGGTTTAGGCTTTATAAGCGTAGTTGCTTTTATTGCTGTAAAGAAATTCAAGAAAGTATCTGAAAACAAAGATTGCTGCAATAGAATCTATTGAAGTTCATCCTTTTTTGCTTATCTTTGATTCAATATTCGACGAAGAATTAGGCAAATCAGATGACTAAAGCTTTCTTTTCTTTACTCTTTTTCGGTTCATTTATCTCTTATTCTTGCAGCAATCCCTCTGAAAACAAACCCAAAGACAGCAGCAAAGCAAAATGGGTAATGGTTTGGAACGATGAATTCAGCACGGATGGATTGCCTGATCCTCAAAAATGGAATTACGATGTCGGGGGAACCGGCTGG
>DATKLQ010000221.1:0-6594 GCA_035542335.1 Ignavibacteriaceae bacterium
CAGGCTGAGATTTGCGAGAGATAAGCCCCCAGCGAGCAGGAAATCTCCAACAGCGTAATCTACACCTAGACCGACATTAAATGCCGTTAATGAAGGAAGATCCGTAGAGTGAGTGGAATCTCCTATAAGAAATCCTTCATCCTGTGTTCCGGATGTAGTAATGAATGAAAAAGTCGGAACTAAGGTCACTTTTGAAGAAAATTTGGAGAATAATCTAGCATTTACCATTATGATAGACTCGCTCACACTTGTTTCATTGCCTTGAACGGGTGTAAAGGTAGCACTAGGCAACATAAAAGAAACGCCTCCATCGAGCCTGAGTGAATTAGAAAAATTAATCAATAAACCACCGTTGAACCCAAGCTGGTGAGCTGCCGCTGTAGTTGTACCGCCGCCTTGTGCCTGAGTTCCTGCGGCATTTTGCTCTTTTGTAGTAGATGTATATGCAACGCCGAATCCTAAAGCCATTTTGCCTATTTCTAAGGTTCCGAATAATTCAACATTATTATTCAATGGGACAGCATTCAGAGGAATTCCAAGCCCGTTTAGTATACTTACAACTCCTAAATTTGGAGCTCCAGGTATTCCGCCGAGTTTAGATAAGGGATCCAATGCAGCAATCGAGAAACCATTGAAATCATTTCTGGATAAAAAGGCGCCGAGAGTCAGACTGCTTCCCAGACCAAAATTTGCAGCAATAAACTGCCCTGTACCGCCTGCTCCAAAATCAGCATCTGTTCCGGTTCCCGCTCCTCCGCTGCCCAAGTCTCCGAATAGGAAATTATCATAGTAAGCTCCCCAGGCCGGGTTAACTGTCATGAAATAAGGATCCACAATGAAAGGATTATTTCCCATTCCTGATATTCTTGCAAACCCGCCAGTTTTTTTGACTTCCTGCGGGTGAACGGGAAAGATTAAAAGGAAAGTAAATAGAAATGTAAGTAAGTACCGCATTACCATAAAACCTCCTATTAATTTATTTTTGTATTCTTTTTGAATTATTTAGGTTTTATCGTCGATAAAAGTATTGTTTTGAAGATTTAAAGTCAATTAAAAAGTGAATTATGGTAAATATTTGTTTTGTCAGAAGATGGCTTTTCGGAAGGTCATTGAATGGTATCTTTAAATTAAATAAAGATTTTATTGTAAAATTTCAGAGTCATTAAAAATGATGATAAAAATATTTTAATTTCTTTTGCAATTCTTTTTTTAATAATACCTGATAAGGAGAAATCATATTCCTTAACTCTGATCAATTCCCGGAATAGAGCCTGGTAAACCGATATAAAAAGAAATTTAGGTTTTGATGATAAAGATTTTAAAATATGGATTTCATCCTCTAATATTTCCAAACATTCCGAATATTTATGCTTAACCCATTCTTTCAATTTTTGATCATTAATTAAATCTTCGGGATTAAGGTTATAGGATCCTATTTCTTCCAGGGGGATATTTAAATACCCGGAAAGAATATCTTCCTGAAAATCTTTCATCATTCTTACATGCCATAGAAACCTGCCTAGGTAAATATTTTTATCCCGTTTCCTTTCCGGCAGCAATGCATTATAAACAAGATTGAAGGATGCTTTGGTTTGCAATTGAACATAACTATTTAATTCAGCCGATGAAAAAATCCCGTTTCTCCAAAGTCGATCTATATCCATTTTGATCGTTTGCAGAATATCCTTTATATAAAAAATTATTTCCGGATTTTCTTTTTCTGCACATCTGCAGAAATGGTAAAGAAAATATTCATGATTATTTTTTATTTCATAAGTATGTTTATTAATGAGGTCATTGAGCAGATTTAATTGTCTTTCTATGAATTCCTTTTTTAAATGTTTATCTGTCCCGGGATTATCCGCAAAATCATCCGCCCATTTCAAGTATGAGTAGCTAAGGAATCCGAATTTTGCGGCTTTTTTCGGAATCAATACTTTTATAAGCATCCAAAGCCTATGAGCGCGTTTTCGCGTGTAGATTTCGGCAGTATGTACGGCAGAGGAAAACAAATAAAACGGACCGCCGGCAGGATCATTTGAAGAGGGAAAAATAAATTCTTTAAAAATAATTTCAAGGCTTACAAGGAATGCTTTGAAATATGTATTTAATTCTTTTGCGAATTTCTTATCATGCATTCTCCTTAAATCATACCCGTATTTCTTTGCCCTTATAATCCAAGTCAGGTAATAAACAAACGACCAGAATGTAAAAACCCTGAATTTAAACGGAAGGTCTTTCAGCATTAAAGTTTCTTCCCATAAAACTTTCCAAACCAGATCCGTCCGTTCTCTAAGCAGAGCGCGGAAGTTATTATCTTCTTTAATATTTTTTAAATTAACCTTATAAGCTTCTAATTCTTCCTCTGAAAAATTTATAAATCCCGCATCTATATCTTCTTCCAGATCTCTAATCATCTGGGCATTTGCAGTAAATTTCCCAATAAAGAATTCCTCGCCTAGATATTTTGAATGGGGGACCAAGAAATTATAAAGGATATTAAAAAGTGATTTCGCCATTTTATTCACATAGCAGCCGAAATCGGCTTTAGAAAAGATACCGGAAGATGCAAGCCTTGCCGCATCCATTCCTAAAGCATCAACCATATTTTTAACTTCTTCAAGCAGTATTGGTTTATTATTCGAAACTGCATAATCGGCAAAATAAAAAAAACATGCTTCTTCAATAGAATTCGGTTTTGAAAATTTTCCCGCAAATGAGTGCGAAATCAGAATTTGCTGATGCTCAATAAATTTTATTTTTTTTTCGGCAGAATCTTTAGGATTATCTACCGCATCATCAACAAATCTCAGGTATGTGAAACATAAATTAAGGTAAGCGCGCGCAGTAGACGGAGTTATTAAATCCAGCAGCTTGGAAGCTTTCGGCGATTTTTTTTGTGCATAGTCCCTAGAATATTCAGCAGCTTTTTTAAAAGTAAATTCTCCGCCAAAATCAAAATTCATATATAACCGGACCGTGAATCCCGAAAGCTATGATGCGGTTATGGACACTATTTTTTATATCCAGCTTTTGAGTACAGAATTTCAGTTGAACATCCCTCTCACTATGTATCAATTCTTTTTCCGAATTCGCATAAACTTTTTTCCCGATATACTGTCTCATCAAAGACCAATTCTGAAGTGAAATATAGATTAAAGCTTCAATTGCTTCATCCGACCAGTATTCTGAAACGGAAGGGATCTGAGAATAAATAAAAGTAGTTTCCTGCATTTTAACGGGTATCCAGCCCCCGCTTGCAAATCCTTTTGTAAAGCGTATAATAGCGCTGATCTCCGGTATTTCTTTAATTCTGTCCAGGTTGTTCAATGCCCAATTCTCGGAGTAATTGGTAAGAATATGATGGGTAAACGAGTATTCTCTGTGATTATTATTGTTTATTTGAGTGATGAAATTAAAGAAGTCGGGATATCCCATATCTTTGTATGATGCCAGGTCGCCATACAATTTAAACTTGGAATTTTTCAAATATGAATTAGATATGTCGAAATTTTCCTGGATTGCAGATATTATTGAATTCAGCCGATCCCGTAAAGAGCAGTTCCTGGAAGTATGGACCATGGTAACCATTTCTTTAAACCCGAGGTTCTGCATTATTTGTCCGAACCGCAGGAAAAATCTGAAGCCGCTGCTGTATTTCTCAAAGTCGGTGCTCCCCACGCTGCTGCTTCTGTGTCCGTCAAGGTAAAGATAAGGAACAAAGGAATTTGAAAAGTTGTCTAGATCAATATCTTTAAATGCTGAGCTTAATTTGTTTCCGCTATATACCATTCATTTCCCATTTAAGAACAACACCGGCAATTTAAGAAATATTGTTTTAAGAGGAAAGAAGGAGAAGTATAAGGGTTATGGGTATAAGGAGATAAGGTAATGAATTATATTTTGGTTGCAGCATGGTATATCGTTAATAAGGATTAAGCTTTTATTTTTTAAATTCCAGGTTAAAAATGAATTGAGAAATCGGCAAGAATTCTGCTGGAGCTGATTTTATTTTCAAATGTTGATTCGCAGCTTATATTGAGAAATAATTTTGAGATAACCCTGAATCCTGCATCCAGGATAATACTGCTTTGCTTTAATAAGCTGCCTCCGTTGTAAGCCAATGAATATTCGGTATGCCTGTAATTCAATGATCCGGTTAAATTGCCTGAGAAAAAAGTCTTTGAAATCCTTCCTCCCCAGATATTTCCGTCCAGGTAACTGCTGTATAATCTTGTATATGTTACCGAAGGAGCTGCTTCAATAACAGGTAGATTTGAGTAGGAAATGGCTCCTGTAAAATTTTTGGAAGGTTTCGGATCATTTTTACTGAACCTGTACCCGCCGTCCAATCTTAAAAACAAATTGCCAATTGGTCTCAAATTTATTCCTGCTCTTAAACCCTGCCTTGTTTCATTTTCTAAAATGCTGTCGACAAAACTCTTAAATGTTTCATAATAAATTACATTCTTTCGGGCATCATACGAGAGAGAAACAGAGATTAGTTTAAAAGGTGAATATCTTGCAGTAATAAAAAGACTTGTCAAAGTTAATTTATTCTTGGCTGCTCCTTTTTCTCTTTTATAAATATCGATTTCGGATGAAGCGAAGAAGCCGGCATTTTTCAAAATATTGCTTGTATGCTGGAGATAAATAAAACGCCTGTCGGTTCTGGAATTATTTGTCTGCTGGAATATTGAAAAAGTATTTTCCATGATTCCGCCGCCGGTAGTATCGGATCTTCCGAAGAAAAACCCATACTCAAATAATTTTAAATTGAATCCTAAATCGGTAAAATTAGGACGCGAGCCTGCGATTAAACCTGCAAAATAATTTCCAAAAGATTTTTCAAACTGAATACCGTCGACAGAGCCTATGCTTACGGCCCTTCGATTCAAGTGCCTGCCAAACCAGATAATCGATGTTTTATCGAAATTATAACTCAATCCAAGATCATATACTTTTAGTGCTTTCCCAATGGTTTCCTTTATGCTCTGCCAATCATTTGCCCTGTAGGAAAAAATTAAATATGATGAGAAAGAAAAAGCAGAGCCTGAGATTTCGTCTGCGCTTAAAGAAAAGGAATATCTCCACCTTTGAAAATCTGAGAAGCTCCGGCTGTTGGATAAATTTGAATAAGATTGAACGGAAAATCTGCCGGTGAAACCTGGCTTTTCCTTAGAAAAAAAGGATTGATTCTTAATATTTTGAGTTTCATTTTTTTCGGCAGTTTTTCGAATCTTGTTCCCTGAACTATCTTCGGCAATTATTCTTTTCTCTTTTTGAATAATAAATGCATCCAGTTTATCTCCGACTCTAATATGCTTTCCGTTTATAATTTTACCTGCGCAGGATCTGCTGGAAATATACATTACTATTAATACCGGTATGAATTTATTATCCTGATCGTAGAACAAAGAATCGCCTGCAGATATACCTTCAGTATTTTCAAATTTAACATAAATATTTTGGGAAGACTTGTAGGTAACTTCCCCGGTTCTTTTTTCAAAATTAGCTTGAGCATTAATATTTATGCTGAAAACAACAAATAAAAAAATCAGAGCAGTTATATTTTTATTCATTTATAAAATTTTACAAATTTCTATTTCTTAATTGGATATCGCCTCCTTCAGCGGTTCCCGAAGGATGACAACTATAGCATGCCGAGCTTAAATAACTATATCCGCTCACCTCTCTGTGCTCATTATCGGTGTCGGTTCTATTGTGCTCATGGCAGTTAATGCACGAGAAAACAGAAAAATCGGCGGAATTAGTATGGCAGTCCGAACACAAAGTCCATTGACCGTTATGTTTCCCGGAATAAATAGGAAAATATTGGACATCATGATTAAAAGTTGAGGGGCTCCAGGCATCCTGAGTATGACAGGTTGCGCATTCAGTATTAAATCCTGCAGAGCTATGAACAGGATTAGTGGTATTATTATAATTAGTTGAATGGCAGCCGTAACAGGTAGTCGGAGTAGAATTGTAGTTGCCGTTATGACATGAAATACAATCAGTCGAGATTAAAGCATGTGCTCCTAGCAATTGATAATAGTCGTTGTGGTTTGGAAATAATGCCGGTGCCCAGCCGGGATTCGTCGAGTGGCATGTAGTGCAATCCGTAGACAAAGCTAGAGCCGTGTGGCTGGGATTGGTCGTCGAATTATAGCTGGTTTGATGGCAGTCTGAACATGTAGTCGATGTCCCCGCAAACCCGTTTTGATGGCAGCCCGAACATGCTGCAGCGATGTGCCCTCCGGTCAGCGGAAAGCCGGTTGCATCATGGTTGAAATTTGAACCTTCCCACCCGGCCGTTGTATGGCACATTTCGCAGTTTGTCGGATAACCTTGAGATAAATGGTTCTCTGCATTATTGTAATCATTCTGATGGCATGAATAACATAGGATATTCAGGCCTGCAGTTGTTCCTATATGGCAGGAGGAACATGCGAGCGGAATGTGTTTGCCGGTAAGCTCAAAACCTGTTGTGGTATGATTGAAAGTAGATGGAATCCATAGAGTTGTTGTATGGCAGTCCTGGCATTCTGTGGATATTCCGGCAGCAGTATGATTCGGGTTCAGAGCGGATGA
>DATKLQ010000222.1:0-12896 GCA_035542335.1 Ignavibacteriaceae bacterium
TATAAAATTTTCATCAGCGCCTAATGAGCGTACCGAGTCAATATATTCTTTTCTTACCGTTTCAGTTTCCTTTTTGAACCTAATAACAAGGGAAACTAGTGCAGCAGTAAATGCAAAGATCAAGTCTACAAATTCAAAGTCAGGAAACCAGAAGATAAGAAGCAGCCCGATTATAACTCCGGGAATATAAATTGAAAACCATTCTACTGAAGTGATGAAGCCGTAAAGTATATTTTTTTTAAGGGTAAGAGGTACTCTAAAGAGCCAGACTAAAAAATAAGCAGAAACAACAGAAAAAATGATAATGGATACAGTTGAAAGATAATTTAAGCCGAAGTGATAAATATGCCACAAATCACCAAGCGATAAAATAACAACCGATGGTCTAGGCAGAACTTGGTTAGCAGGCAGAACAAACTCGAAAAGAATTATCCAAAGAAGCAGGTATGAAAGCAAAAAATAATAAACAATTCTTTTCTTATTCTGGTTTCTATAAGGCAAATTTTTTCCTAAAATTGATTCGGAATATATTTATGAAGATTCGTTATGCGAAAGAAATAATCTATTTAATATTTAATTCAGCCAAAAAAGGATTTTCTTTCTTTTCCGTCCCAATAGTACTGTTTTCACCATGTCCCGGGTAAATTATTACCTCGTCCGGTAAGGTAAAAAGCTTATATTTAATTGAATTAATCAAAGAATTATAATCCCCTCCCCAGAGATCGGTTCTGCCGATACTTCCTTTAAATAAAACATCGCCGGTAATGCAGAACAATTCATCCTGGAAATATAAGCAATACTCCCCTTCCGTATGACCGGGCGTATGAAGAAACTTAATTTTATCGAACGGTTTTTTAAGCATGGTTCCGGGGGTGATGAAATTATCCGGCTCCGGGGGCTTCTTAATTTTCATTCCGAATAATGAAGATTGTGTTTCCGAATTTTTGAGCAGTATTTTTTCCTCTGCGGGGATATAATATTCAGCGTTAAAGGTTTCCTTAATAAACCTGCAGCCGAAGAGATGATCTATATGACAATGAGTATTAACCATGTATTTAACATTTAATGAATTTTTTTCGGCAAATTCTTTAATTTCATTTTCTTCATGCGTACTGCTGCACCCGGGATCTACGACCAGGGCATCTTTAGAATTCTCATCCCACAGCAGATAAGTATTTTCCGAAAACGGATTGAAAATAAATTTTTTAACTACAAACATTTTAAGTATTGAAAAATAAGGATATTATTTTGAGAAATTTTTCTTAATTCTTTTAAATAATTTCCCGTTATAGTTATTAAAATTCTCTAGAGTTTCTTCCATGGAATCCCCGCCGAATTTAAGCATTAAATATTTTGCAATTGACCAGGCCAGCATCGATTCGGCGATAACAGCGCAGGCAGGCACGGCAACAAAGTCACTTCTCTCACGGCGTGCATCCACGGATTTCATTGTTTTTAGGTCAACGCTCTCGATAGGGCTCATTAATGTAGCGATAGGTTTCATCGCCCCCCGTACAATGACCGGCATCCCGGTAGAAATACCTCCTTCAATTCCGCCGGCACGATTCGTTCGTCTCTCAATTGTTTCTTTTCCGAGAATAATTTCATCATGGGATTCGGAGCCGAATTTCTCGGCGGTTTCAAAGCCGGCACCGATTGCTACTGCTTTTACGGCATTTATAGACATAATTGCCAGGGCAATATCGGCATCGAGCTTTGTATCGTAATGGACAAAGCTTCCCAAGCCGACAGGCATTCCCGTAGCAACGGCGTAAAAGGTTCCCCCGAGAGTATCGCCTTTCTTCTTTGCTTGTTTAATTTTATTGATAATTTTTTCTTCATGCTCTTTATCAAGAACTCTAACTTCACTTTTATCGGATTTTTCAGATAAGTCCCATCCTTTAAAGTTTTTGGGAAGATCATTATTAAACAAATTCAGGGAAAAATTTTTCTTTGGGTAAATTCCGCCGATACTTTCCACGAAGCTGCCGATAGAGATGCCGAACTCTTCAAGCAATCTCCGGGCGAGAGTACCTGCGGCAACCCTGGCTGCTGTTTCTCTGGCGCTCGAGCGCTCTATTGAGTTCCTTATGTCATCAAAATTATACTTGGAAATTCCGACCAAATCGGCATGCCCGGGCCGGGGAATTGTAATTTTTTCAATGTTATCCCTTTTATTTTCGGGAGACATTTTTTCTATCCAATTCTCCCAATCCTTATTTTTTATAAGAAGCGATATCGGAGATCCGAGTGTTTTTTGGAACCGTACTCCCGAGAGAATTTCAGCAGTATCGGATTCAATCTGCATTCTCAATCCCCTACCGTATCCGGCCTGTCTTCTCTTTAAATGAAAATTAAGATAATCAGGTTTAATAATTAAATTGGATGGAAATCCTTCAATAATTGTTGTAAGGGCTTTGCCGTGAGATTCACCGGCTGTGAGGAATCTTATCATTTTTTTTATTTTTTACCGGAAATATAAAGAAACTTGCTGTTCAATTCATTTTAGTAGCACAGATTAATAATCTGTGCTACGGAGGATTATATTTGGATCAAAATATTTCGCAGAAGAATAAAAAAAAATGCCGGTCAATAAGAATTACTAACCGGCATCTGGCAGATCTAAAAATTTAAAGATTATTCGGGAATTTCTATCCCGACATATCTGCTGTTTCCTTCACTATTCTGAACTTTCATCAAAACTGCAGAACCTTTTTTATCATTAATAACTTCCTTCAAATCATTAACGTTTTTGATCTCTTTTTTATCCGCTTCAACAATTACCAAGCCTTCACCCAATCTCTGATCTTCGGCCCTGCTGAAAGGCTGTACATCGGTAATTAAAGCACCGCCGTCAATTTTAAATTTGCTTTTTTCATCGGCAGTCAGGTTTCTGACGCTCATACCGATTCCGTCAAAAGTGATGGAAGATGATTTTGACGATCCGCTTTCATCATCCGATTCTTTATTTACTACCGGCTCGGTTTTCTCTTCATTATTACGGGCTTTAAGTGTAACGGTTCTTTCAATCTCTTTACGGTCTCTGAAGATAGTTAAAGTAACTTTTGTACCCGCACTTTTAGAAGCAACGTAGCTTTGAAGCTCGTTCGGCTGATTGACTTCTCTTCCATCAATTTTAAGAATTATATCGCCTTCTTTTATATCAGACTTGGAAGCAGCGCCTCCATCAAGCACACCTTGAACAATAATTCCGCGAGGTTTATCCAATCCCACCGATTTTGCCATTGCATAATCAACTTCGTCAATATTTATTCCGATATATCCGCGGCTGATTTTACCATGTGCGATTAAATCTTTTGATACGGATTTAGCCATATTGATAGGGATTGCAAAACCGTATCCAATATATCCACCTGTTCCACCAGTAGCAATTGCAGAGTTTATTCCTACGACCGAACCGGATAGATCAACTAATGCGCCCCCGCTGTTCCCTGGGTTTATAGCTGCATCGGTCTGGATGAAATTTTCGACACCATAGCTGTCTTTAATTAATCCAAGCCGGCTCCGGCCCATTGCACTAACAATTCCGGCCGTTACAGTAGAAGTTAGAGAGAGCGGGTTGCCGATTGCCATAACCCATTGGCCGACTTTTAAATTATCAGAGTCTCCCAAATAAGCAACAGGAAGGTTATTAGCATCGATCTTTATTACAGCAAGATCGGTAAGAGGATCGGTACCGACCACTTTAGCAGTAAACCTTCTCTTATCGAATAAACCTACATCAACCTTCGATGCATTTTCAACCACATGATTATTTGTCAATATATAGCCGTCTTCAGAGATAATAATTCCGCTTCCGGAACCTCTTTGTTCTTTAGGGAGATCTTTAAAGAAGGGGAAGAAGAAAAAATCCTCATGGGGATTATCTTCTCTTTCCGAGAATACAGAGATTTGAACAATAGCGGGGGTTACTTTTTCTGCAACCTCGGTAAATGCTTTGCTAAAGGCAGATCCATCTGCATCTAATGTAACCGGCGGAGCTGCAGCTCCAAGCTTAATATTTGCCATATCAGGCCTAACCAAACTAAATCCCGATACCAGTAACGCTCCGAATAAAATACCCACAACCGCGAGCGTAATTGCACCGAATAAACCTTTCGATTTCATTTTTATAATTCCTCCGTTAATTAATTCTTTTACTATTATATCCTGCTTTTCAATTTAAGCATTAGTATCAAACTTTATTTTTATCTCCGGTTTAAAATTTAAAAGATGTAATACCCTGGAAATCGGGCACATGAAAACGCAAATATTTCTCCAAAAAAATAAGAGCTTTTTCAATTGTTTCTTTAGTTGCGCTTTCCATTTTATTGCTTTTTAGACAGACTAAATAATCAAAAAGTTCCACGGGAATCGTAAAAGATCCTCTAAAATTTTTACTGCAATTTTCGCACAAAATACCAATTTCGGGAACATAGGACAATTGCATTCCATAAAGGTTTGCTCTGCCGCATGCCCCGCAGCTGCCTAGCTGCAAATCGTACCCAATCTCGCCTAAAAAGAAAATAAAGAACCTGCCGAAAAGGACTTGCGGATTCCCGCCCGATGTTTCCATCAGATCCAGGATTCTTATAATGCCTTTGAATAACTTGGGATGGGCTTCATTTTCCGCCGTTAATTTTTTAACCAGTTCTGTTATTGCCAATGAATATTTAAGCTTTTCGAAATCTTCTTTTATTCTACCGAAGTGAGCAATAAGGCTAGCATTTGAAATAAGCTGCAGATCTCTCGAATCTTTTTTATATAGGACGAGCTCAAGATGGTTTAAAGGATCAACAATCAATGATATTTTTGATTTCGGATTCCTTCCTCCTTTTACAATTGCGGAAATTCTTCCGAATTCTTTGGTAAAGAAGGATGCAATATTGCTGGTGTCACCGAAATCTATTTTATTTAAAACAACCGCTTCAGTTTTAACTATTTCACTCATTGCATAAAATTATACGGGAAAAAAAATACCTGTTCATCTGTTATAATGCCGGTAATTAAATGGGACGGAGTTACATCGAATGCAGGAGTAAATGTTTCATACCCGGTGTTTGTAACCGGTGCTCCGTTTATGCTGAGCAATTCATTCTTGCTGCGGACTTCAATTTTAATATCATTCCCGGTTAAAATTGATCTATCGATTGTGGTTGAAGGAGCAGCCACATAAAAAGGTATATTATGAAAATTGCATAACACGGCCAGTGAATAAGTTCCAACTTTATTTGCAGTATCTCCGTTCAACGCAATCCTATCCGCACCGACTATGACCAGGTCTATTTTATGCTGCTGCATGAGCACGCCTGCGGAGGAATCGCTTTGAAGAGCGAATGGAATTCCGCTTTTTTCCAGCTCAAAAGCAGTTAACCGGGAACCCTGCAAAAGAGGCCTTGTTTCATCTGCGTAAACAAAGCTCACTAATCCCATTTCAAATCCTTTTTTAATAACGTTGAATGCAGTACCATCTCCTCCGGTAGCTAATTTGCCCGTGTTGCAATGTGTCAATACGGCGGATTTATTTTTAAAAATTACGATTCCGTTTTCAGCGATCCTGCTGCATTTTTCGATATCCTCAAGATGAATTCTTTTTGCTTCATCTAAAATATATTTGAATAAATTTTGATCATTCTTATACTTTTCAAATATTATTTTTACCCGATTTAAAGCATGAAAAAGATTCACTGCCGTAGGACGTGTAGCAGCTAATCTGTTAAATGCTGTTTGGAACTCCTCCTCTCTTTTACCTTCTGCGGATTCTCTGATTGCCAGTGCAGCACCATATGCGGCTGCAATACCGATTGCAGGCGCTCCTCTTATCTCGAGGCGTTCAATCGCCTGGGCAATCCTATTATAATCGGTTGTCTCAATATATTGTTCCTGAAGAGGAAGCTTGGTTTGATCTAAAAAAACGAATTTTTCATTTATAAAATCTAGCGAGAAATAGCTATTCTTTTTCATTGAATCTAGAGAGTTTTAAAAATTCTCTGAACCTGTCCTGGACCCGCAAATACTGCAGTTCTTCCAATCCTTTAGTGCTAAACTTCTCGACGCAGAAAGAAGCCATTGCGCTTCCATAAACTACCGCACACTTCATATTCTCGGGGCTTAGATCCTGGGTTTTATGCAGGTAACCTGTAAAACCTCCGGCAAAAGTATCGCCGGCGCCAGTAGGATCGTAGATCATTTCCGTCGGGTATGCGGGAGCAGAAAAAATTATTTCATCGGTAAACAAGAGCGCTCCATGCTCCCCTTTTTTAATTATTAAAATTTCAGGGCCCATTTCTCTTATCTGCCTGGCTGCTTTAATAAGATTGGGCTCCTGGGATAAAAGTCTTGCCTCGGAATCATTAATAATCAAGACATTAACTCTTTTCAATAATATGAGCAGCTCATCTTTTTTCCCCTGGATCCAGTAGTTCATCGTATCGCAGACGACAAAATGCGGATTAATCATTTGATCGAGGACCTGGAGCTGCAGCACGGGATCAATATTCCCGAGGCAAACAAACCTGGCTCTCTTAAATTTTTCCGGGATTACGGGATTAAATGATTCAAAGACATTTAATTCGGTAAGAAGAGTATCGCGTACATTTAAATCATAATGATATTTCCCGCTCCAACGAAAAGTTCTTCCTCCCGGAACGATCTGCAGGCCTTCCAGATCTATATTATGATCTTCAAATAGCCTGATATATCTTTCCGGAAAATCTTCACCGACCACTCCGACCATGTAGATCGGTCCGCTGAAATAGCTTGCGGCAAGCGAAATATATGTAGCAGATCCTCCCAAGGCTTCTTCAACCTTATCGAAAGGTGTAGCAACCGTATCAAGCCCTAAAGAGCCGACAACTAAAAGTCCCAATTTTCCCTCTTAAAATTCTAATAAATAATAACAAAAATAATTAAACAGGCTGTTAAAGCATAGTTTTAAGAATAGACAAAAATAGGTTGATTGAATATTAATATTTTCTAAAAAGATATAACACGGATGACGTGGATTTGACGGATTTTCACGGATTTATTAATGAGAAATCATTAACCCTGCGGAATGAAATCAGGTTTGAAATAAAGGTAAAGTAATTCATATATCTTTGCTTATAATTTTATTTCAATCATATTAAGAAATGATAGTTTATTTAAGAAATAATCTGTAATAATATCTACCGATCTTGATTGACCGGGCCAGGCAAATAATGACTTTGCTTCTCCAGGTTCAGCCCATTTATACTCACAATGTTCATCGCAAATTTTTATTATCGAATCATTTTTCACTTTTGCGGCAAAAACAGGAAGTATGGAAACATAATCTTTTTCATGCGAATAAAAGGGATTAACATTCGGCACTACCCAAAGGTTTAAAGGAACCAGGCCTGTTTCCTCCTTTATTTCCCTCAAGGCTGTCTCAAATGCTTTCTCCTTCTTTTTAATCTTTCCCGTAACCATTTGCCACAGACCGGGATAAATTTCTTTTTCGGCTCTTTTTAGAAGAAGAAATTCAATACCGTCACCGGATTGGCGAAAGACATGAGCCTCTACCATGTTGGAAACAACTTTCATATAACACCTTCAATTTAATTGTGCATGGATGCATGATTGCATGATTGCATGATTGCATTTGTCAAATAGATATTAATTTTTAATGATGAATCCATGCATAGGCATCGATACCCGGCGGGCATGCATCCATACAACCATGCAGTCATGCCTAGCTGGGTATTCGGGTAAGCATGCATTCATGCAAACATACTATTTACGTTAGAAGTACGCTCTCACTTCTGCCCTCGCCGTATGTATTGCCTTCCCTCCGCCCTGCAGCCTTCCGTCATAGCTAACTGTTGACTGCAGATAGGAAGCCAGCCTGTAATCAAAATTAAGTCTCCAGAAATAATTTCTTCCGATTAAATTACCTCCGGTTAATTCAAACGGCAGAAAATTTTCGGTTGTATTCGAAGTCAGCTCGTTTCTTTCAAACTCGATCCTTAATCTTCCCGATCCTGCAAGGGATAAAATAAATCTTAAAGTCTGCCCGTTCAAATCTATTACCGTAGGATTTGCGGGAAAATCATCGGTGCTTCTTCCGACTTTAATTCCGAATCCGACCTCAATGTTCCTTAAGGGGTTATATGAAAAATCGGTATTGATATTATTATTTGTAATTAATCTTTTTCTATTTGAACTCAAAGGCGCATCTACATTGTCGGTCATATTGATTATATCCGTTTGATTGCTTAATTCCTGAATCATTTTGAAACGGATTCTCATGCTTCTTTCCCGGTTGAATCCTTTCTCTATTCCGCCGCTGAACTGATCCAGGCTTTTTGTTTGTGCAAACCGAAACCGGAAAGAAAGCTCCCGGCTGTTCTCGAAGAGAAAAAGATCCTGCTGAATAAAATTAGATCCGCTGATTGTTTTTTCCGGGTTCTGAAAAGCCGAAAAATTTAGGAAATAAATTTTCTTATAGTCCTCCTCGCGGGTATTCTCCTCCACTCTCCAGGATGTTTCGGTGGATAAGGGAGATAAGAGAGCCGAAACCAAAGAATTACCTTTAAAAATCTTTCCGAAATAAATTTTCCATCTTGTGCTTGTTTTAAGATCGATTACAGGGAAAAGTTCATCGGTGGGCAATATCAGCTGGATATAATCGCCGTCATAAAGTGTAGGTTCGAACTCATTTTCTTCCGGTATGCCGTCATTGTTCAAATCTCCGATATAGATATAATTACCTTGCCCTTTTTCGACCTTCAGAAAAACCCTTTCGGACCGGGCTGATCTTTGAGTTGAAACCTCATAGAATAGATCCCCGTTAACGGGTTCCCATAAATTGAAGTTTGTCTGCGAGCGGACAAGAATAGTTTCATTATTTAAAAGCCCTGTTTCGGAAAATTCCTTTGTATAGTTTTTCTTACGATAAGTAAAATTAAATGTTGAGTTTACTTCTTTAATGCCGTTATACTTTAGTTCATAAAACTGGGCATAAGAATTTGATTCTTTAAAGAGAATACCTTTTAAAGGGAAAAAATCTTCTCGAAAAGAGTATTTAGCTGAAAAATCAAACCCTTCCAGCTCGACTAAATCTAAAAAGGGATTTATTTCATTATATCTCAGGCTTCCGGTCAAAAGGGAATCTCCGCCTAAAGGTTTATCTTTTCTATCTTCAGCAAAGAATTCAAGCCCTGGCTTCAGCTTCCAGAATTTATAATATCCGATTCCTTTCTGCCTTGCCCACTTTGATGTTAGCGAAAGATTTTTTGACTCTACATAATCAAAATTGTAATCGAGCGAGTAAGATTCTTTATCCGAGAGTAGAAGGTAATTATTGTACCGTGTGGATTTAAAATTATCTCCCCTTTTAAGAAACCCTATAGTCGAATTTAAATTTAATTCTTTGACAGGGATCAGGCTTGCGCCGATTTCTCTAAGCTGCTCATCTTCCTCTTCCTCGGAAGAAAAAATATTATAATTCCTGTCAAATTCAATTTCATTAAGCCTGTCGGGCGATGTAAATTTTTTCTGTATAAACCTTTCCTTATATGATAATCCGGCTTTTCCCAGATTCACATCGCCGAATTTTATTTCTTTAGGATTCAATTTAAAAAATATATTTGTTGCATATCCATAATTATCATTATCATCCAAGGAAGAGAACCTGTTTTTATCCCAAAGGCTTCCGCCGTATTCCAGGTTAAGCTGGACATCTTCAAAAGGTTTAATATCCAGAGCAATATTCCCTACCTGCTTAAGTTCAGGCAGGGGAAGAAAAACAACCGGCAAATAGCCGCCCTGTCCTATTCCCCTGAAAGTGTATACCCCAAGGCTTTCCCTGCTGTAATCACCTTTCCCGTCCCCGACAAAACTAAAATTAACATTGTACACGGCATCAACATTTCCGGGATTATATCTATAATAAGAATACTGCACAGAATTGATTAAAGTATCAATTTTTTCATATGCTCCTTTTCTTACTCCTAAAGAATCCGGCTCAGCCAGAAGCACGCCGCTTTTAACGGCCAAATTCCTATTATCACCGGCATTTCCGAGAATTTTTTTATCATCGTCGGAAAGGGAAATATCTATCGGCGCATCTTCATTATCTCCTTCCCGAAGATATTGAACCTTAACTCCAAGCTTGTCATTAAGAAAATTTGATTCGACACCTGCTCCGAAGAAATTCCTTGAATATTTCCGGTCGGTGTATTCGAAATCGATTGTAATCCTGCTTGCAGATGTAATTAATCTTTGAGGGGTAAAAGTAACTTCTGCGGTGGAGTATTCAATTGTATAATCATTATTTTCTCCTCTTTTCATTTCAACTCCGTCAATATATACTCTTTCGGTTCCAGCAATTACTATAATATCTCTTTCATCATTAATTCCATTAAGTCTATAAGGCCCTTGAACTCCGTCGATGCCGTTAAACAAGTTTGTATTAAATTTGCCGCGCGAACCGGCAATTGAAACATACCCGGTTTGGGAACCAAAACCTGTCATGCTTGCGGGCAGGTTAAACTCACCCAAGAGCCCCTGGAGCTTCCGGTTAATATTGCCGAACTCACCCATCCTTCGCTGCAGCTCATAGTCACCGAAAGTACCGGCGGCATTCGGATGCTTAATCTGTATAAAGACCTTATCAAGCTCTTCGAGCCGCTCGGTGTTACCTTCAGGCTGTATCGGAGTATTTTCATCGGTTAATGCAGCAACAACTTCAATATCATCCGAGAGGTTTCCGGAAAGCTGAAGGCGCAGGCCGCTGTTCAGAGAAAAATCCTTATTGGTTCCGATTGTAAATCCTCGCACAAGCGTTCCGCTTTTTTCAATATTCCTTCCGAATATGGATTCCGGACCGAAAATAGATTGATCACTCCTCACTATTTTAATAGTATCTCCCAGCTTTTCGTCAAATTTTCTAACCAGGCTTCTGCGTTTGTATTCTTTCTGCAGTGGGATCCTGAATGTCTGGTATGTTACAAAGAGAGTATCATAAATTGAATATGGGAGAGAATCCGATAGTGTAAAAGTTCCCTTTTCATAAGAGAATTTATAATCTTTACTGCTTAAAAGTGAGTCCCTTAAGATAATTGTCTCTGTAAAAGGAATAATAGAAAGGTGGGAGATATAATAAATATTCGAGAAATTTACCGGGATTGTATCGGTTACTATCTTAGTATAATAATCCTGCTGTGCAACCAGGATTTGCTGCATGAAGGATAATACCGGCAATATAAAAAACAGCTTTAATTTTCCCAAAAGTTTGGATTTCCATCCCGATATAGCCGGGAGAAATGTATAGAAAATTGAGCATTCAATCTAAATTTACATAGGGGATTTATCAAGTCTTAAATAAAGACGTTATAAAGTTCAAGTTCAAGTTCAAGTTCAAGCCTTTGACTCAATGGGGCTAAAGAGTAGAGAAAAGGTTCAGATGTTTTGAGGTTCTTGAGGCGTGGGTTCAGCTTTTGCTTCGGATTTGGATCCGGATTTGGTTTCAGAGTTAGTTTCTTCTTTGGAGGCATATCTAGAAATGATCTCTTCGGCTAATGCAAGGTAGGCAAGTGAGCCTTTTGAAGTTGCATTAAACAAAACGGCAGGTTTGCCGAAAAATTCCGATTCAGGCATCGAAACATTTTTCGGTATCACTGTTTTAAAAATATAATCACCGAATTTGTTCTGCAGCTCTTCTTTTGTTAAAGTCCACGCTTTAGTATTCGGTTCATACATTGTAAGCAGAATTCCTTCGATGGCCAAATTTTTATTTACACCGGATTTAATCCATTTAATATGTTCAAACATTTTTTTAAGAGCTATAAGAGAAATCTGACCTGCTCTGACCGGGACTAAAATCGATTTAGCTGCAGTCAGTGCAATAGTAGTCAATCCTTTGATATACGGCGGGCAATCGATTATAATAAACTCGTAGCCAAGCAGCTCTTCATGATTCAGGATATTTGTAAAGAGGTAAGGATTATTAGTTAACCTTGCAAGTCTTTCCTCTTTCTGCATAGAAGAAATATTTGTCGGAATAAAATCAAGATTCGGAAGATCAGTTTTATGGATTACTTTAGAAATATGTTTTGTAAAGGTGAAGACATCGAATATGTCGCCTTCATGAACGGCAAGATCGAATCCGAGATAAATTGAGCAGGCCCCGGAAGGATCAAAATCAATCAATAGAGTTTTTTTCTCGGCAACGGCAAGACTTGCAGCCAGGTTCACCGCCGTAGTAGTTTTCCCTGCGCCTCCTTTCGGCACAGCTACGGCAATTATTTTTCTCATCGGGAATTATTCTTTAAAAATTGTTTATTTATTAAATAGAACAAGAATTATTCCACTAATCGCATGCTAATATAAATTTAAATTTCCTTTAAAACATAAGATTTAAGTTCTTTGACCATTTGCAGTTATAAAGGTTTGAGATTTTTTATCGATTTGTTTTCTCTATATAAAGAACCAAATAAACGGAAGGAGGTGATGATTATTAAAGGAAAGATTTACTTTTTAAGTTCAAGTTCAAGTTCAAGTTCAAGATCAAGCTTAGATCAGGTTCAAGTTCAGGTTCAAGTTCAAGTTCAAGATCAAGCTTAGATCAGGTTCACATTCAGGTTCAAGTTCAAGAAGAAAGATTTAAACTTGGCTGCGGCCTGAACTTGAACCTATACTTAAGCTACTCATATCTCAACGCTTCGATGGGATCGAGATTGGCGGCTTTATAAGCGGGATATGTCCCAAAAATAATTCCTACTGTTACGCAAAGACTCATCCCGATCATAATCCAGTCAATCGGAATAGCGCTTTCTGCACTAAGATAGCTTCCGGCAATATTGCCAATCAAAACTCCAAACGTAATACCGAATATTCCTCCTATTGCACAAAGAATAACGGACTCGATTAAAAAC
>DATKLQ010000223.1:0-10052 GCA_035542335.1 Ignavibacteriaceae bacterium
TTCTGGGAAAAATCCCTGAATGCAAAAGTTAAGTTCCGGATTGCTGTTTTTTTTCTAATAGGTATAAAATAGAAAAAAATAAAAGCTAGAATAAAGGATAGTTTTCTGGAAAATTTTAGGCCTAGGATTCTAACGATAAAGCCAAGAAATAAAAATAGCAGATATTCTATTTTATTTTTCATTTACCGGAAGTGAAATCTCAAAGTACCGGGTAAATAATCGGATTTTTTATAAATATCTTAAACCGGACTATTAAATTTCTCCTATATTTTTTTAATCTTTAGTATGTTTCTATCCTTCTTTGCCACTCGTCGTCCCTCAGCTCTCCACGCAATGTAGAATGAATCAGCTGATAAGAAGAAAAACCGGTTATATCGGCAAATATAAATATTACTCCTCCTTCAAGGTCATTGTAGTGCCAGATTTCATACGGTTTAGTATCCAACTGGTTAGGGAAGCGCTCAATTTCATTAGGTTCACCGTAGGTAAGATAAATTCTTCCGCGATCGGACTTCCAGCCGGGCCGGGCCATTGCAGTAAATCTTTGGTTTGCAATCTGCACCCTTTTTAAATAATCCTGATAATAATCATTTCTCGGAGTCGAAGGATCAGCATCCCTCGATTTCCAGAAGTTGTATAAAAATTCTCTTTTCCCTTCTACCGTAGTAAGCGCTTCATAGCGATCGATTTCCGAACCAGCAGCTATATATTTTGATTTATTAAAAAGATCATCAAGCTCTTCTTCAGACATTGATCCAAACTCGCTTGCAAGAGAAGTATTTGATTTATCGACAGCGGTATCTGTTTTTTGAACCTCAGGATTAAAAATATAAAATTTCTTTGCCGAAGAAGTTCCAATGTTATTAGCGGTGTCAAGAAGTGTAACAACCAAAGTATAAGAATCCGTGGGAAATTTATTAATAACTACAGATCCTAATTCCACCCGCGAGTCAATTGATTTGGCAAGCAATTTTTCTTTGTTGCTTACCACACTGCCCTTGCTGTTGAATACCCTGTAATTAAACTTTAATGTATTTTCGGATTTGTCCTTTAATAGGTTGTATAATTCACAATAAAAAAATACAACAGGCTGCCCTTCTCCGAATACCGATGTAGGGATGGGAATTATTTCCAAACTGTTCTTATAAAAAATAGAACTTTTATTCGGGCTGTCCTGCACAATTTTCGATGCAAGCTGAATATCGCTAATACCTAAATGTTCCCCGATAAAAGGCTTAACGCTCATTGACTCTTCAATGAATCTTGATTTGCCCGTTGCGGAGTCAGTCCCCGTCACATAAAGCTTATAGTGTCCCTTTGGGATTAAAAACCCGATTACTCCCACCAGGCTGTTTAACGTTCCGTTGGTATCGATGTCATGTTTTACTTTCCATACTTTATCCAGAACTTTTTGGTGCGAAGCGGTATCTTCAATCTGTACGGCTAATTTTGCACTAATATAATGGGCACTACCGCCATTCAGCACGGTAAGGACAGACTGATTAAAGGAATAGTATAACTCCACATAATTAGATAAGGAATCATAACCGAACTGTGCATAATCAAATTCTATTAACCTGTTGTCGTTCTGGCATAGGGAGAGAGCAGTAAAAAGGGTAAGAATTATAAATGTTTTTAGAAAAAATAAAGCACGCATATAAATGATCTTAATATTATTTAATGACGGTTAAAAATAGTGATTTATCCATATTCATGCACCATCATAAATAATATTTTACTGACTCAACAAAAAAGGCCGGAAATCCGGCCTGTTTCTCATTGCTGTTTTAAAAATTCAGAGCTTTACCGAAAAAACCTTTTTTATACCGCTGACGGAAGCGATTTTCTCGACTACATTTTTATCCAAATCATTATCAACATTGATTACGGTAAGGGCTTCTTTACCGATATCGATTCTGCCGAGGGACAGGCCGGCAATATTGATATTTGCTTCAGCAAGAATTTTTCCCACATTTGCCAGCATTCCGGGTTTATCAATATTCGAGTAAACCAGCATATTTCCTTCGGGCTTTAATTCCAAATGATAACTATCGATGTAAACGACCCTGATTTCCTTATTCCCGAATACTGTTCCGGCTAACGAACGTTTTTCTTTATCCGTTATTAGTTCTGCAGACATCAAATTTGTATAGTTTACATTCGCCCCGGATTTTGTTTCATTTATAATTACTCCCATTTCTTTTGCAAAATAGGGAGAGTTAATGAGGTTTATGTCTTCCGACATCATTTTGGAAAGGAATCCTTTTAAGAGCGAAGTAGAAAGGAGGCTGGTGTACGAATGAAGGAGCTCACCGCTGTAATTAATATTTATCTCTTTTAATTGGCCTTTAATAATTTGGGCAAATAATCCGCCAAGATTTTCCGCCAGCATCACATAAGGGACTATCTCTTTATTACCACTTGCTTCAATTGCAGAAGCGTTAACCGCGCCGCGAACCGCTTTCTGGCTAAAAAGATCCACAATCTGCTCGGCAATCTGCACTGCAACTTTCTCCTGTGCTTCCTCAGTGGAAGCACCAAGATGAGGAGTTGTAACAATTCTAGGATGCTGGATAAGAGGGCCTGAAAAATCAGGGGGTTCGGCGGTGTAAACGTCGAATGCCGCGGAAGAAACCTTGCCGCTGTTCAGCGCTTCCACCAAAGCCGATTCTTCTACTATTCCTCCGCGTGCGCAATTTATAATTTTAACCCCATCTTTACATTTTTTAAGTGTAGAGGAAGAAATCAAATTCCGGGTTTCATCATTTAAAGGAACATGAACGGTAATGATATCGGATAGTTTAAATAAGGTATCCAAATCCACCAGCTTTACGTTCAATACCGCAGCCATATCCTCAGAAAGTATCGGATCATGCCCAATTAAATTCATTCCGAACGATTTTGCTCTGACAGCCACTTCTCTTCCAATTTTGCCGAGGCCAATAATTCCTAAAGTTTTAGCCTGAAGTTCCGTACCTTTAAAAGTCTTCCTATCCCATTTACCGGATCTTAAAGATTGATTTGCCTGAGGAGTGTTTCGGCACATGGAAAGCATAAGAGCCATTGTATGTTCAGCGGTAGAGATAGTATTGCCGCCGGGAGTATTCATTACAATAATACCTTTACGGGTGGCAGCATTCACATCTATGTTATCTACTCCCGTTCCTGCTCTCCCGATCACCTCCATATTATCCATTAAGGAAATAATATCGGGCGTTACCTGCGTATCGCTTCTTACAATTAAGCTATTATAATCTTTTATAACCTGTTTTATTTCATCTTTTTTCATTCCCGGTTTATAAGTAACGCTAAAGCCTGCCGCTTCAAGAATTGCTACGCACTTTTTATCTACGGAATCTGTAATGATTATTTTTTTCATAAAGTTTAAGTGTATGGATGGATAAATATTTACGAATTCACCAATGGGAGTTTAAATTGCAGCCTGCAGCCTATGCACAATTTGATTTTTCGGGATTGCACCGATTATGGTGTCCATTAGTTTGCCGTTTTTAAATATTAAAAGAGTAGGGATGCTCCGGACCCCGTATTTTATTGTCGTCTGCTGATTTTCATCGACATCCAATTTACCGAACTTGACCCTTCCTTCATATTCTTTTGCAAGCTCTTCAACAATCGGTGCAACCATTCTGCACGGGCCGCACCAAACTGCCCAAAAATCAATCAGCACCGGTTTATCCGATTTAATTACTTCCTGATCGAAATTACTATCCGTGATATCTATTGGTTTCATAATAATAAATTTAAAAATTTTTTCCGCTCAAGTGTGAAGCACCACTTCTTTTGCTTCACCCTGACCCACAAAACTTACTACATCTTCGCCGCCGTCAGCATTAATTACTCCTCCCGAGATCCATTCCGCCCCGTCCAGAGACAGTATGCTGATAATTTTTGCCACATCTTCGGGGGAAGTAAGCCTGCCGTGGGGATTCTTCCTCCTGGCAACTTCAACCATGGGAGCAAATCCAGGAATCTTTCGTGCTGCAGGAGTATCCGTAACACCGGCCATAACCGCATTTACTGAGATGCCCATGTGTCCCAGCTCCACCGCAAGCTGTCTTACATGAGATTCCAGGGCTGCTTTAGCTGCCGAGACGGCGCCGTAAAAAGGTATAATAGTATGACCGCCGGAGCTGGTCATTGCAAAAATTCTCCCTTTGCTCATCATTAGGTTATTTGAGAGGAGATCCTGAACCCAATATACCAGTGAATTGGCCATTACGTCCAGTGTCATTTCCATTTGGGCTTTTGTAATTGCCTGTTCTCCGTTCTGCGGCACAAAAGGTTTCAGAGTACCAAATGCAAGAGAGTGCATTAGTATTTTTACAATCGGCCTGCCCTGGGAAGTTAATTTTAGTTCTTTAATTACTTCTTTGCGTTTCGTTTCATCTGCGGCATTAATATTGAAGAATAAAGATTCCGGCCCGAAAGAGTTTATTTTAGCTTTAATCCTTTCGACATTCTGCATTGTATTCTGCCTGTCGAGATGAATACCTATTATATTGTATCCGTCTTCAGCTAATTTAATGCTTGCGGCTTCACCGAAGCCGGAAGAGGCGCCTAAAATCAATGCCCATGAATTTTTCATATCATGCCGGTTCATATACGGCTTATACCTTTTACTAAATTTCCTATTTTGAGGGTTAAATAATACAAAATACGGCTATGTTATACAACTGCTTTTCAGTCAGAATTTGTGACTAATAAATCACTTTTTGTTTAAAATTAAAGAATCTTCACCTAGAAGCGCAGTAACCGATTTTATCAATTCGTCGGATAATTTTATCCTGTAATCTTTGAGAAAAAAAACTGCAGGTTTGGCTCCGTTATGAATTAAGTGAAGGTATACAGGAATGTTTCCCTTTGAATGCTCAAGAATATTTTTAAGGATAGAGATCTTTTCGGCTTCATATTTTTGTTTATCGAAACAGATTTTCACGCTCTGCGTTAATTTCTCGCGTGCCTCGGCTAAAGGAATCACCTCTTCAATCTGCAGCTTGATCGCATCGCCGCTGCTTTCAGGCCTTCCGGTAATGAAGACGCATTCTTCCTCTTTTACAAACCTGCCGAATGCTTCATAGGCTTTTGAGAACATCAATGCTTCACATGAACCTGAAAAGTCATCTACATTTAAAAAAGCCATGGTATTGCCTGATCGATCAATCTTTGTTCTTACCTCTGTTATTACGGCACATGCTTTAACAACATCCACATTATCCAGATTATCCAATTCCTCTGTTTCTCCGAGATGAATAGTTGCAAAGGATTTAAAATCGATTTCATACTTCCTCAAAGGATGATCCGATACATAGAATCCCAGCACTTTTCTCTCTCTTGCAAGAGTTTCTTTTCTGGTCCAAGGTTCAACAGCAGGCAAGGTAGGTTCGGAAACCTGGATTTCTTGAGCTCCGCCGAACAAGCTATTCTCGGAATTGACAACCGAATGACGGAGCTTAGCGCCGAAGTTTAAGGCATTTTCGATCGCTTCAAATAAGCTTGCCCTGTTTTTCTCTATTGAGTCAAATGCCCCAGCTAAAACCAGACCTTCGAGTGCTCTTTTGTTTACGATTCGGGTATCGATATTGGAGCAAAAATCAAAAATGCTTGTAAAATTTTTGCCCAGCTTTTCCCTGCTCGCCTTGATCTCCTCCACTGCAGCAATACCGACATTTTTAATTGCAGACATTCCGAATCTTATTTTCCCTTTAACAACATCAAAATGCGTTGACGGATTATTTACATCCGGTGGCAGTACATCAATTTTTAATTTACGGCAGTCCTCCAGGAAACTTGCGACTTTATTTGTATTCCCGAATTCGTGAGTTAAGTTAGCAGCTAAAAATTCTGCCGTATAATGAGCCTTTAAATAAGCAGTCTGGTAGGCTATATAGCTGTATGCGACGGAGTGACTTTTATTGAATCCGTAGTTTGCAAATTTATCTATTGCAGTAAAAATCTCTTCGGCAGCTTTCTTATTTATGCCGTTTTTAACAGCCCCGTCGATAAACTTCGATTTCTGCTCTTTCATTGCGGCAAGATCTTTTTTACCCATTGCCCGGCGTAAAATATCGGCTTCTGCAAGGCTCATGCCTCCAACCTTATTTGCTATTTGTATTACCTGCTCCTGGTAAACAATTACGCCGTATGTTTCTTTTAAGATTGACTCGAGGATTGGATGAATATATTTTACTTCCTTAGTGCCGAATTTCCTGTCAATAAAATCATCAATAAATTCCATAGGCCCCGGGCGGTACAGGGCATTCATTGCCGAAAGATCATTTAAGCTTGCAGGCTTTAATTTTTTCAGATACTCTCTCATTGGCCCGGATTCAAACTGGAACACGCCGGTTGTCTGACCTTTTGCAAAAAGCTGTAAAGTCTTTTCATCTTTTAAGGATATTTTTTCCAGATCCAGGCCGGAAGCTTCGGGATAATTCTTTTTAATCAGTTCGAGAGTATCACGGATGATGGCAAGAGTTCTTAATCCCAGGAAATCCATTTTCAGCAGGCCGGCATTTTCGATCTCCTTCATGTTAAACTGCGTTACGATTTCGGTCTGGGAGACAGCATTTGCGAGAGGTACATAATTGCTGACGTCATCGGGCGTAATTACTATTCCTGCTGCATGCTTTGAAGCATTTCTGTTCATTCCCTCCAGGACTTTAGCATATTTAATCAGGTTCTGTATATCGGTTTCTTCCGAATCCTTTACCCATTTTAATTCAGGCACTTCGTTCAAGGCCTGCTCAATAGTATAAACTTTCCCGAATTTTGAAGGAATAAACTTTGTGATCTTGTTTACTGTAGGTATAGAAATTTTCAGAACCCTGGCAACATCCCTTATGACAGCTTTGGAGGAAAGGCGGTTAAAAGTGATAATTTGGCTAACGCAGTTTGAGCCGTATTTTGAGCGGACATAATCGATTATCTCGCCTCTTTTATCATCGGCAAAATCGACATCAATATCGGGCATCGACTTACGGGCAGGATTTAGAAATCTTTCAAACAACAGGTTGTATTCGAGGGGATCTATATTTGTAATTCCAAGAGCATATGCGACTAGACTTCCGGCAACACTTCCTCTGCCCGGCCCTACGGGGATATCCATTTTTTTTGCGGAGTTTATAAAATCCTGTACGATTAAAAAATATCCGGAGAAGCCCATCTGTTTTATTGTTTCCAGCTCAAACTCGAAGCGCTGCCTGACTTCAGCATTTACATTCTTCATTTTTCTCTCTAAACCTCCTCTTGCAAGAAGATCCAGGTAGTCATCCAATGTTTTTGCAGGTGAATCTTCGGGAATTGGAAAGACGGGGAAGAAATGCTCGTTAAAATCCAGGCTCAGGTCAATTTTTGATTCAATCTCAAGGGTATTCTCAATTGCTCCTTTAAAATTTTTGAAGAGCTTTTTCATCTCTTCCTGGGATTTAAAATAAACCTGGTCGGTACCGTACCTAAGCTGGCGGTAGTCGGTTCCTTCCTTATCGGAAAGAAGAAGAAGAATATTATGAGCAATTGCATGATCAGGATCGATGTAGTGGCAGTCATTTGTAGCGACTAGTTTTATTCCGAGGTCATTGGAAAGCTTAGGCATCCCTTCAAGGATAGGCTTTTCAACTTCCATATTATGATCCTGGACTTCAAGGTAGAAATCATCTTCAAAAATTTCTTTAAATATCTTTGCAGTCTGATAAGCTTTATCGTAATTATTGTTTATAAGATGGGGAGAAATAATTCCGGCAGGGCATGCAGAGCTGCAGATTAATCCTTCACTGTATTTCCTAAGCAGCTCAAGATCAATGCGCGGACGGTAATAAAACCCCTCAGTATGTCCAAGCGTTGAGAGCTTTGCGAGATTTTTATAACCCTGCTTATTTTTTGCCAGCAAAACGAGATGATTATAATGTTTGCTTTTCTTTCTTCCGTTTCCCTCTTCCCCTTTTCCCCTGTCAAACCTGGAGCCGTCAAGAACAATGTAAGCCTCCATCCCTATGATAGGCTTGATTCCTTCTTTTACGGCTTTTTTATAAAATTCCGCAATACCGTACATAACGCCATGGTCAGTCAGTGCAACGGCGTGCATATTATTTTTCTTTGCAGCCATCACGAGGCTGTCGACAGTGCAGGCGCCGTCCTGCAGGCTGTAATGTGTATGGTTATGTAAATGAATGAAATCTGACATAAAAACTCGTGATATTTGGTGAGTTCAAGTTCAAGTGTAAATTCAAGAAGTGCAGGTGCAAGCTCAAGAGAATTCAACTCTTGAATCTGCCTGCGGCAGGCAGGCTTGAACTTACACTTTAACTACTCATTGATTAGAATCATTTTCCAGTATGTCCAAAGCCGCCGGATCCTCTTTGGCTTTCCCGTAAATTATTTGTTTCAACCAGTTCGGCAGAATAGACTTTAGAGACAACCATTTGGGCGATCCGGTCGCCCCTGGATATTTTAAAATTTTCTTTGCCGAAGTTAAACAGAATTATTTTTATCTCACCCCGGTAATCCGAATCAACCGTGCCGGGAGAGTTTAATACACCGATTCCGAATTTTGCGGCGAGCCCGCTCCTCGGGCGCACTTCAATTTCAAACCCTTCCGGAATTTCAACCGATAAATTCGTCGGAATCAATTCAAAACAGCCCGGCATTAAAATTATATCTTTGGGAACTGCAGCTCTTACATCTAATCCCGAGCTGCCCGGGGTCGCATAGCCCGGAAGCGGTATATCATTAAAATCAGGACTTAATCTTCTAATTTTTACTTTTACCCGATCTTCTTTCAATATAATTTAATATTTATTTTCTTAAAAAATACTGCCGGAAATTTTTTTTCAAAAAAATAATTTCATTCTTATCAAAGATGAAAAAATATAGAAAGGCTGCAAACAAGATAAGGAGTATCGCCTTATAAATCAAAAGAAGAATTCCTTTGTAAAGCAGGATATAATAAACCGCTCCTATTGCACCGATGACAAAAAATATTTTAAAAACTTTTCCAAGCTCATATTCGATTTTATAAAATTTTTGTCCTGCAAAGTAAAAACCGAAAGCCATAACAACATAGCTTGCAAGAGTTGCAAGCGCAGCGCCCATAATACCCATCGGCGGAATCAGGAGAAGATTGCAGACCACGTTTACAACAGCGCCTGCCCCTGCAATTACCGGGGCATATATGCTCTTCTCCTCGATGAATATTCCAACGGTAAGCACCGCATAAATCCCGTTAAATAAATATGCGAGAAGGACGACAGGTACAATATAAAGACCGCTCCAGTATGCTGCCCCGATTAGAGATACAGTCTTTCCATGAATCGGTATCCGCAGCTTAACTATATCATCAATAAACAAGGAAAGAAGAACTAAAATGATGCTCCCCGCTACGGTAAAATATGTGAGCACCTTCGCAAATAGTTTTTTAGCATTCTCATCCTTGGATTCCTGGACAATAAAGGGCTGCCACGCATATTGAAACATGTTTACAAAAAGCATCATGAAAATTCCAAGCCTGTAATTCGCCTGGTATATTCCCAGTGTTTTCAAATCGGTTAAGTGCTCGAGAATCGGTCTGTCGATTACCTGGATGACCATTGCAGCCAGTCCCGCCGGAAGATAAGGAAGACCGAATTTCAATAATTTATTAAATAGCTCTTTATCAAAACTCAGTTTAAAGGTTTTAATTAAAAGAGGAACGAGCATAATAAATGAAATTATTGATGCAGCCAGATTGCTTATAAAAACCGCTTCGATTCCGAGCTTGAATTTTAAAATTAAAACCAGGTTCAAAACTACATTGATGATTATATTGATCATTTTAAAAAGAGCAAATTTCCTGGCTTTTCTCTCGACGCGAAGCCTGACAAAAGGCAACGCGGAAATTGAATCCAAAAATAAGATGGCAGCCATAAAAAAGATCAAATAATCGTAACCGGCCGGAATAGAAAGAAATCGGTTTATAGGAACCTTGAATAAAACAATCAAAGAACTTAGAAGAAGGCTTGATAAAAAAACTGCAATATAAGGAGTGGAAAACCGGTCCT
>DATKLQ010000224.1:0-6845 GCA_035542335.1 Ignavibacteriaceae bacterium
CAAAAATTATTTTGTCGATTATTCCGTAAAGGAAGTAATCATTCTCGGCAGTATGTACTTCAAATTCATTCTTGAAATTCTTATTAGACTTTATCGAAGCGTAAGTATCCGAACCCAGAAATAATTTTGCGGAAGAATAGATTTCATCTTTAAGATTTTCCAAGTCCTGCAATTCGGAAAAATCTTTTTCGGCTTCAAGTTCATCATTAATAAAGGTCTTAAGCTGTTCCGGGGGAATATCCTTTTGAAGGATACTATGTATAATTCTCCCCTTAATTTCAGCCGTTCCGGGTGATTTTGCTCCGGCAGCAAAATCATTTTGAGCCTGTTTCTCTTCGTCCTCCTGAAATTCGAACTCTTTATTTTTGGAAAATAACTCCAGTGTCTTCCATTCCTTGTATTTATTATAAATTCCGGAATACCTGAGATCGTAAGTGAATTTATATTTTAAAGGACATTGTTTATACAAAGATATTTTTGTTGCAGAAAAAATTTCTCCTTTAGGAAAATCATTTATTGAAGAAACATGAACAACTTTTTTTTCCGATCCCATCTTAGCCTTGGCCTCAGCCTCAGCCTTAGCCTTAGCCTCAGCCTCGGCCTTAACCACATTTCTAATTACCGCAATTCCCGTTCTCATTTCTCTCTTAACATTCTTAAAAACCCCATTTTCTTTTTCTAAAAATGTCAAGTCCGAATTCAGCTCATAGTAATTTGAAGAAAGATCAATTCCCAGCCCATCGCAGAGAAGTCCGAAGAAAGATTCGCGGTTAAATTTTTTACCTTCTTCCGATGAACCCGACAGAAACAGATAATCTTTGGCGCGTGTTGCACCGACATAGAAAAGTCTTTTAATTTCCGCAAAATTTTTCTTATCTGTAATTAAATTACTGATCCCCGCCAGGGGTGCCGCCAGGTATTCACCGAAATAATTTTCCCCGAGAGGTACTTTAGTAAGCAGGCCGAAATCTTTGCTTACGGTAACCGATTTCGGCTTTACTTTATCTTTTGCCGCAGTTTCTTCGCATTTAATAAGAAATACAACGGGGAACTCCAGACCTTTAGCCTGGTGAAGGGTCATCACTTTTACCGATCCTTCCCCCGGGGATAAATTAATTTCTTCGGGCAGCGGCGCTTGGGCCTCATCTTCAAGCTCATTAATCGATTCCTCAAGAAATTCCACATAATCATACAACGTTCTGAAACCCTGCTCGTTAAAAGCAGTGGTCAGCTTAATCAGCTTTTCAATATTTGCAGTTTCCTGGATTCCGTTCGGCTTGGCTGCAAGCACGGCTAAATATCCTGATTCGGTCAATATTATCCTAAGCAGAGAAGTTAATTCCAGCCGGTTTGCAAGCTTAAGATTTTTTTCCAACACTTCTGTAATTTTCAGATATTCCTTCCTGGTTTCTGCAAAGTTCTTCAGTTTTTTCCAGAAATTATATCCTACGCATAAAGATATTTCGTAGATAATGGAATCAGAAACCGAGAAGAAGGGAGAGCGGAGAATTCCTACCAGGGCTGTGTCGTTCTCTTTATCGAGAAGAAAAGAAAAATAGTTGAAAATGTCGTATACAGACTGTCTCTGGTAAAATCCTTTTCCGCCTACTATTGAATAAGGAACGGCATGCTTTACAAAAGCTTTTTCAAGGGGCTCAAAGAATTTTCTTTTCCTGCACAGCACCGCAATGGAGGAGAAATTAATTTTCTTTTCGGAGACAAGCATTAAAATTCTTTTAGAAACCAGCTCGGCTTCTTTATCCTCTTCATCTTTGCTCTTTTCGCTGAGAAGGATTTCAACCCCGCCCAAATTTGAATTATCCCTTGCACAGACCAGGTCTTTATGCTCTACTTCATTAAAGATTATATTGGGATTGGAAAATAAGTTTTTAAATAGGCTATTAATAAACAAGCATATTGACGGGGCCATTCTGAAACTGTCGGGAAGGGTAAGAAGCGCTTCCTTGCCCGAATTGAGCTCAATATCTTTCCTGGTTTTCTCGAAAACTTCCAGCTCTGCATCCCGGAACATATAAATGCTCTGTTTTTCATCGCCGACGACAAAGAGGTTATTCTTCTTTAAAAAAGAAAGCAGCGGAAGAAAAATCCGGTATTGTATTTCATTTGTATCCTGGTATTCATCAATCATTATATACTTATATTTTTCCGACAATTCTTCACGGATCTCTTTTTTCTGCAGGATTTCGAAAGTATGAAGAAGAATATCTTCATAATCCAGGTAGCCGTTTTCACTTTTTTTCCTGGAATAAATTTCCACGGTTTTATTAAAGAATAAGATTAAGTTTTTCCCGAATTTTGCCAGCTCCAGTTCAATTTCTTTTTCATTCCCGGGGATCTGAATACAGTTAAGGACTTCCAGATGATTTTTTACAAATTCTATTTCACTCTTGATTGGGGCTTGAGAAATTCTTGGCAGGTAATTTAACCGTACCGTATCATTTCCGGTAAAAACGATTCTTTTTATTTCCTCCAATAAAGATACTGCAGATAAAATAGATTCATCATTGCCGTCCTTAACAGGAGAATTTAAAATCAAGCTTATAATTTCAGCTATCCTATCGGTCCTGCTTCCGCGGCTGTCTTCGGCGGCCTTATTAATTCTTAAAAGATTAGCACAAAATTCTTCAATCTTTACAAATAAAATCTCAAATAAAGAGGATCTGAATCTTTTATAAAAAAACTCCGCGACCGCGGCCGGGCTCCCCGCGTAAATTCCGGCAGCAATGCTTAAAACATTTTTTCTATTTTGAATTAAGGTAATCAATTCATCTTCAAATCTCTGCTTGGATCCGAATATTCTTATAAGATACTTAAGCTTATATTGTTCATCTGCATGATTATCACCGGCAGCATCAGGCATTTTTTCAAATGTATTTCTTATCATTTCATCAACCGAGAGCTCAATTAATTCATTAGAAAGATTAACATCGATTGGGGTGAAATTTGCATCGAGACCGGCTTCAACAGGGTACTCTTTAAGGATATCGATACAGAAGGAATGAATGGTGGAAATGCCGGCGGAGACGAGCTGCCTTCTTATATTTTCAAGCTTTGCTGCAGCTTCCGGCACGGTTTCGCGCTTAATTCTTTCATTCAGCTCTTCGGTAATCTTCTTATAAAGCTCCCCGGCTGCTTTATCGGTAAAAGTTATCGCCGCAATATTCCTGAGATGGATATTCTCGTTTAAAACAATTTCCAGGTACCTTTTGGAAAGGACAAAAGTCTTTCCCGAACCTGCATTAGCAGTAAGGGAAATATGTTTTTTATAATTGAGCGCTTTTATCTGGTGAGGAGTCAATGAATTCATAACGGCGAATTGATGTCAATATATTTTTTAATATCAAGCCTTCGGAATGGAAATTTCGAACACAGTTCCGTTTCCGTCGGTGCTTATGAGCTTGATGCTTCCGTTTATTCCTTCTAAAAATCTTTTCGCAAGCTTCAAACCTAATCCCATTCCTTTTTCTTTTGTAGTAAAATTTGCCTCGAAAATTTTCTCCTTATTATTTTCCGGAATTCCTTTCCCGTTATCGGCGATGATAATTTTATGAGAATCATCACCGGGTAATATATGAATATTAATTATTGCAGCCCCTGCCTGGATTGAATTCCGTATCATGTTTATTAATAGTCTTCTGAGCTGGGCCTGGTCGGCTTCTGCAACCGCTTTATTAACGGAAAGAGCCAAATTAATTTTTATATTTTCATCCTGGAAAAGATTTACTGTATCCTTTATTACAGGTATTAAATCAATCTTTTCCAGCTTGAAATTAGGCATTCTGGCAAAACGCGAAAATTCGGATGCAATCAGGCTTAAGCTTTCAATCTGGTTCAATACCGTTGCCGATAATTTTTCGAACATTGCCTCAAAATTTCCTTTTTTATCTTTATATGAAGCAATCAGCTGCTGGACGGCCAGCTTCATCGGGGTCAGCGGATTTTTGATTTCATGAGCTACCTGCTTCGCCATTTCCTTCCATGCTATTTCGCGTTCCATTTCAGCCAGCTCGGCCTGATTTTTCTGGAGCTGGTTGGTCATGTAGTTGAACCCGTCGAGCAATTCCCTCATTTCCCCCCTCTCTTTATTTTCCAGCTCAACGTTTAAATCTCCGTGCGCAACCGAGCTTGTAGCTTTGGTCAGCCTCCTGACAGGCGACGAAATTTTATTAGCCAGTATCGTGCTTAATACAATTATAACAATTGATGCAAGAGAATAAACCCCAAAAAGAAAAACATCAAAATCGGTAGTATAAAATAACTTTACCTTGTTGAAAGCATCATTAACACCCAAAACAAAATCTTTGCTGCCGATGTTTAGTTTTTTATAAAAGGAATCATATTCAAGGTTTTCTATTTTCTCCCTGTTAAGAATTTCACGGTAGCTCAAGTAATTAAGATTAAAATAAACAAGCGGATTCATCTTAAAATCAAACAGCCCTGCATTATAATACTGTATTTTAGAGCTGTAAATCAGGTCGGACGATTCATAAACCCCGAAAGAGATATTAAATTCTTCCGCAGCATTTTTAAATGCCTGGAGATAATCACCTTCGGGATGGTTTTCCAGCTGTGCCTTGATATGAGTAATAAGGTAATTTGAACTTTCATTCAGCTTATTGAATATCTCCGTCTCCGGTCTTTCCCGCACTATCTCCCTGTTGTATACGGCTAAGATTATTACCGGAAGTATCGATATGAATAAAAATGCAATCAGCAGCTGGACCCTGAAGCTGTACCGGAACGATTTGAGCCGGAATGCCAAAAAAATAATAAACAGCGCTACAATAAATACCGAATGTATTATAAAAATTTTGAAAAAATTGAAGAGGTTCCAGGAGATCTGTTTTTCCTTCAGCAGGACAGCCGTTAAAATTATTTTCCCGTTTTCCTCGATTCTCTGACAGTACGTAATATAGTATTCCTCATTCAGGTTCAGCCTAAGCCACTCTTCATTATCACCTTCATAATCGGCATTTATAATCGGCCTAATTTCATTCCTGGAAGGATAAGTATCGCCGTATATCTGTGAAATTTTGGAATCTACAAACCTGAATATTTTTAACTGGCTTATATCGATTACGGAATTTAAAATGGACGATCGCGATTCAAGAAAATCCGGAATGCCTTGTTCCGATCCGAGGCTCTGGATGTCGAACTCAATTACCGCACAAATGTAACCTAGGATTTTATCGTCATCGACAGCAGGAATTATTCCGATATATTCAACTTTAGCCGAATCGTTTGCATTGATAACTCTAATAAATTTTTCTTCCGTTCCCGACAGGCCTTTAAAATAACCGGAAGGATTCAATGCTTCGTTAATACCTACATAAAACTCTCCGAGCACATTAAAATTTTTATCGAATAGCGACACGGATGAATTTAAAGATTCCCTTTGAAGAGAGCTTTCGCTCCAGATTGAAAAAGCAGCCGCATCCGCCCGGTTTGGTTCCGCATACCCGCTGTTCATCATGTAGAATAAATTTAGGATATCTTTATTTGCAGCGGCGCTCGTCAAAGTTTCATTCAAAACAAATCGGAATAGATTTTCATTCGGCCTGTTTACTTCCAAGGCAGTGGTTTTTAAAGATTCTTTTTCAAGATCGAGATTAAAATGATTTAAAAGTACGATGGTAATAAATGATGCAGCTAAGGATGCATAGATATAATTATAAATTGAGGATCGTTTCAGGTAGAAGACATGATACCCAAATGCAAAAATAATGCTTATGAAAAGAAAGCTCAAGAAGACGGAGATCAAAGGCTGCTCCTGGATTAAAACATAAAAAAAACCGGCAGCCTGTGCAGAGAGGAAAAGCCATGCAAAAAATAATTTTGATTTTTTTCCATCGGCCGAAGGATAAAAAGAAATCGAAAGCAGAATATATGAGCCTAATATTAAAACCGCAGCCGTTCCAAGCATTAAAATATTCAGGTTCATAACCATTGAAGGGAAGTTAGGAAGTATATTCAGATCCCTGAAGTAGCGAAGCGTAGAATCGAAGATTACGCTTCTCATTGAAGCGGCTAATCCTCTTAAGGTAATAAGCATAAAGAACAGCAAACCTGTCATGAAAATATAGCTGTACCACCGGATACTTTTATCCTTAGGCCTGCTTCCGACATATTCTAAAATATACCTGTATGCCTGAACCGATATAATTAATAAGAAGATATTGGTTACAAAAAACTCAACCGGGGATTTAACAATACCTCCTCCGAATGCCGAGGAGAAATAAGCCGGGTCTGCAGCAGGCCCTTCGAGAATGTTCGAAGGGAGCCCGGTATGATAGAGCAAGATTCTGAAAACAGAACAATAAATAATAAGCAAAACAATTCTCAATGATCCGGATTTAATTTTTTTATAGTCTTTTCGTAAACCGAAGGCTATAAATAAATAAGCGAAGAAAGCCAAAACAGATTGAAGAACGGAACTGTCCTGTTTAATTGAATTAATTGAGCTATCAAGCATGGGCTTGGTAAAGGTAATCTGCCCGATTTTATCTCCCTTGTTATTCAAAATATCAAAGGAATATTTCCTCCCGTCCTTTGATTTTTCCGCCGATTGTGAATAGTCGGCTTCAAACGTTGTATAGAATTTATCTGAAATTTCCCTGCTAAAATTGGTTTCACCGAAATATGGATTCTGAAGAGAGAAATGCTTTTCTACCGGAAGACTTATTATAAAATAAAATAAATCATTCTCGACAAGCAGAGTATCCGTCAATGTAAGGTAAGTAACGAGAAGGGAGCGGTAAAAGTAAGATTCGCCGAATTTATACTGAAGCGGGAAAACCGATTCAGGAGGGACTGCAATTTTATCG
>DATKLQ010000225.1:0-30090 GCA_035542335.1 Ignavibacteriaceae bacterium
GATGTATTTTTTTAAAAAATATTTTTTACCTCCTAAAAATTTTCTATTCCTCCGCCTGAAGCATTATCCAACCTGAACAATTTATCAATCTCAAAGGAATATTTCCATGACAAATTTTTACAATGCTTTACTTGAGGATGACACCCGTTACAATTGATTCAATTAAGTTTAACTCAGGAAGTTTTAATTATGGTTCATGAAAATAAAAACAAGGAGGCACAAAAAATGAACACACAGAAAAACAAAATAGCAAAACTGGCTGCATTAATCTTATTGGCGGCATTGATATCAAACAACATGTTTGCCAAAAATTTATTAAGCTGCAACGTAACGGATCTTAAGGACGATATCAGCGAAAAAATGATTAAGAATTTAGCAGCCGGCATAGAATCAGATAACCTGGGTTTAAGAAAGAGCTGTATCTACTTTGCCGGGCTTTATGAAATTGATGAACTGGTCCAGCCGCTTATTAAACAGCTGCAGAAAGAGAAAGATGCAAATACCCGGATACTTATAGCGCTTGCACTTTCCAAGATAGGAAATGAAGCAGGGATTAAAGCCATTGTAAAGCTGGCTAAAAATGATCCGAACCCGAAAGTTAAAAGAATAGGATATGCACTTGTAAATTACTTTAACTCGAACACATCGGATGCTGAAAACGTAAACTTAACACAGAAGTGATTTTATTGAAAAGAACGATGAAGCCTCCAAAGTAAAAACCCCGGCAAGAAACCGGGGTTTTTTATTTTAAATATTTTATCTTTTATGAATTTCTGCTTTTTCAGCATCCTTTCTCATAATTTTAATATGTTAAAACGAATATCTAATCCCCAACTGCATCTGCCACCTTGAAAAAAGGTCGGAGGGAGACCAGGGAGTATTGTTAGCTGGTTTTGCGAAACTATAGACAGGCCTGTTCGTAGCTGGGTCCGTACCTCTTAAGCTAACAATGGTATATGTATCCTGAGGTGTAGTTTGATACCATCCCCAGTCGTTGTTGATTAGATTAAGGACATTCAGAATATCAAGTGTAACTTGAAATTCCCCATATCCGGCCAGCGGTATATTCTGAGCAATCCTGAAATCGAGATCATCATTAGCAGGGTTTCTTGCAGCATTTCTTTCGGACATTCTTCCTTTATGGCTAGAGAGATAATCATTGTTATCAATGAAAGCAAAAAGATCTGCATAACTTTGAGCACTTGCGGGTACATAAGCATTGTTGGATACCGTCCCAAGTAATATTTCACTTGCGTTAGCAGGAATATAAAACAGGTCGTTGCCGTTCAAACCGTCGTTATTTAAATCCCCGTTTACGGTAAATGAAAACGGGCGCCCGGATTGAATATTATAAAATAACGAAATGGTTGTTGGAGCATTGGCGAAGAATTCATGTGTATAGGAAACGGATGCAAAATAACGGTGACCAAGATCGAAGCTAGATGTTGTTAAAGGAGGATCATTAGGATTTATGCTTATGGGATTAAACCTGATTTGTGACTGGGCCTGTGAAGAAAGCACACTGTTTAAATCTTTAGCGACTCCGTAGGTGTATGCGGTGTTAAATGAAAATCCCTCTGCGACTATCCTTTGCAGCTGAGCCGTAAAATTATACTGGTAGCCTTCATCGGTATTCTTTAACAGTAGTACATCAAAGAAATTATTGTTGCCGCTGTTCGTACCGCCGTATCTCGGTCTGCCGTCATCAGGTATTCTAGCAGTGGAAGGATTTAGATTTATTTTTTCATAAACGAGATCGTTAATTGATTTCGAATATATGAACTCAAGCGTGCCGATCATATTCCATGGAAGCTGACGATCAACGGCTGCATTAAATCTTAACAGTTGGGGCCACTTAAAATCCTTATCAACAAGATCGATTTCCGATCTGAAATTCGGTGCACCTGTACCTGGGTCTCCGACACCAGGCTGATTAAAGGGATCTATGGAAAATCCCACACTTTGACCGGATGCCTGGTTCACTTCCGCAATTAGAGTACCTGTATTTCCATAATTATTAGACATCCACACATAAGGAATTCTTCCGGTAAATATGCCGACTCCGCCCCGAACCTGGGTTGTTCTGTTTCCCTCCACGTCCCAGTTAAAACCTAAGCGGGGAGAGTACATAACATTGCCACTAGGAACTTCCCTAGTATTGTATCCCGCATATTTTGTTACGGAATCATTTTTAGCAGGTTCGGTAGGGAGGAATGGAATATCCACTCTAACACCGAGGTCTATTTTGACATTTGGTATAATTGTCCATTCATCCTGCGCGTAAAAACCTAATTGATTTACACTGAACTCAGCCGCCGGCTTGTCTTCTCCGGGCACCCTCGAAAATACCCTTTGATAAAAGCTCGGAGCATTGTTTTGTAAGTCCGCAAGTGTTGGAAATTCATAATATCCATAAAATGATCTTATAAATAAATTTCTAAAGCTGAAAAATTCGTTATGAGTGCCAATTGTTAAAACATGATTTCCGAGGTAAGTTGAGAAGTTGTCGGTCAGCTCAAAAATATCCTGATCCAATTCATTTGCCGAAGAAAACCTATCCGGGCCCGCAACTAGAGTTACTGCTTCCTGTGTTACTCTTACTTCAGGTCTTTGGTCTGAAATGCCCGCTCTTCTATCTCTTATTGCAGTAAAACCGGCAATTAATTCATTAGAGAATTCGCTGCTGAAAGTGCTGTTAAGCTGAAGTACAGTGGAATTAGTAATATTTCTAATACGGTAGGATAGCGTATTAAATGCAAGAAAGTTATTGGAATTCCGGTTATCTAGGATATCCTTATAAGAGCCGACATAATTGTGCCTGAGGGTAAGCTTATGGTTTTCAGAAAGGTTGTAATCAAACCTGATAAAAAATTTCGAGCTCGGCTGCTTTACCGTAAAAGAATTATATGATCCAGGATCAAATCCTTTGCTCTTCAAAATTTGGCTGAATTGATCACCTAGGGAGCTAGTTGTTGCAGGTCCTGTACTTAAAGAAATGTTATTGAGCGGCTGATCCCTTGCGGTTATTTCACCGTTTATGAAAAAAAATAGTTTATCATTAATAATTGGTCCTCCCAATCTCAATCCATACTGGTACTCTTTAAAATCCGGGTATTTAGGATCAGCGGGGCTGTCAATAAATCCACCGTCACCTACTAAACTTTGATTTCTTCCATATCCATAGAAAGATCCGCTCCAATTATTAGTTCCGCTGCGGGTAATAGCATTTAAGCCTCCACCGGTGAATCCGCCGTACTTAACATCATAAGGTGCAACAACAACCTGAAATTCCTGGATTGCATCAACGCTTATCGGGTTTGAATTGGTTTGTCCTCCGGGTGCACCGGTTGAGCCTAAACCGAATATATCATTGTATTGAGTGCCGTCAATCTGTAAATTATTATAACGGTTATTTCTGCTGGCAACCGAACTGCTGTTTCCAGAGATTTGAGGAGATAATTTGGCAAAATCCTGGAAATTGCGCGATACTGTGGGAATTTGCTGAATGTCTTTACTAGTAATATTTTGACCGGCACCGGTTCTCCCGCTGGAAAGAATGGCATTCTTTTCCGAAGTAACCGTAACCGCAGATAACTCCACCGCCTCAGGTACCAACGTGAAATCAATTCTTAAATTTTGTCCCAGCTGAAGCTCTTGGATGATGCTTTCCTGCGGTTTATAACCGATATAGGATACCTTAATAGAATATGGTCCTCCCGCTCTCAGTGCCGGGAAATTGAATTTGCCGTCTTCACGCGATGTAGTACCGTATTGTGTCCCGGAAGTCTCATGTATTACAATAATATTTGCTCCCGGCAGCGGCTCATTATTTGAATCTTGGATTGTTCCGTTGATTGCTGAAGTAGTAACTCCCTGGGCGCTTACTTTTTGTGTTAGTAAAAAAAATGTTAGAACAAAAAAAGGAATAGCAGTTAATTTTAACTTCATAGCTCCTCCTAATTTAAAAGTTTTTTACTAGAATTTTTTGAGGTTATAAAGGATTGTTTCTTATAAACCGTAATTGTAAATAAGAAATAATTTTATGATATAAATATTCCCCTTATTTGGAATGAATTCAAGCAGTTTAAATTTTTTTTTAAAATTTAATATTTTGTTAACAAACTGAAAGTAAAAAGTGTGATGAGAAATATTGGAGTCGAAAAGAGATGCCGAAGAAAAGTGAGGCATACTTTTTTATGCCTCACTATCTTATTCCCACGGTTATTCGTCTATTTCAAAAGGATTAACTTTTTTGCGGCTTTAAAATTGCCTGTGGTTAACGTATAAAAATAAATTCCGCTGGCTAAATTTTCCGCATTCCATTTGATTGAATAATCCCCGGCAGGTAAAATATCGTTTACCAACGTTGTTATTTCCTGTCCTATGCTGTTATATATTTTGAGATAAACATGTTCATTATTTATTATTGAAAAATTTATAATAGTCGAGGGATTAAACGGATTGGGATAATTCTGGGATAAAGAATATACTGTGGGAACTGAAGAATCTTCATCGACTACCCCGGTTGCCGGCTCAACCGAGACAATAGGACAGTTAACGATTGCAGCGCCTGTCGCCAGAATATTTGAGGCCGTTGCGGTTGTCAGGTCGTGTACGTTATCAAAATCCGCATTGTCGTAAATATTTACAGACCATAAGGGAGAATATCCGTCATCATCGGGAAGAGTAGCCGGGACATTGTGAGCCCGCCCTGTAGCATCTGTTTTGAAACCTGAGGGAGGGCCTCCTCCGGGTTGATCAGGATTAATATTGAAACTTACATAAATAGGAGAAGTAGGAACCATATCCCGGTCGCTAGTCATCAAAGCTTTTTCGGAAAAGTTGAAATAAAAAACAACCATTCCTTTATACCATCCTCTAACCAGGCCGTTGCTTTCATTAATGTATCTCAGATTTGCGGTAGAACCTTGTGGGACGATCGGACAGTTTACCAGAGTTTTGGTCTTCTGGATAGGATAACCTTCAGAGGCAATTTGATCGTAGCTGGTTACTGTATTAGCGACATAATTTTGGGGAACGGTAACCATGTTAACCTCCCAGAAATCATTATAGCCGGAATCCCCGGGAATAACCTCTACAATATTAAGCTGCCCTTCAACAGGAGAAGATTCACCCTCCCTGACTAAAACATAGATAGGAGCGGGCTCTGTAGGCTGAGTGTCGAAATTATAATAAGTAACTAATTGACCTTCGGGCCCGAAGCCGCGTGTAATAAAAGGACCCTGGTCCATAGTGATAGGTTCATTAGGGCCGGGGAAATTACTGCTGGAATCTCTTACAAAAAGATGTCCGGCCATTGAGCTGAACCTGTCGATGCCTGCTTTTTGTGCCGTATCGGGGTTTACCTGTGCATCTAAAAAGCATTGCAGAAAAAAGATAAAGAAACAGAACAGCAATGATCGTTTTTGATATCTCATAAGTACCTCCATGTTGGATTTATAAAAAGAACTTCTTCTGTTTAAGAGAAGGAGTAAGAGTTAGAAAAAGAGTAAGAGTTAGAGAAAGAGAAAGTCGCCAAAGGTCGTCAGACTCCGCAGAATCTGACGGACTCTGCGAGCGAACCTCGCCAAAGGCGGGAGAATGAGAAAGAACTTTTATTTATAAGAATACCCGTTAAGATGATATTCAATTATCACCTATTTATAACGATATTGTAATTTTTCTTAGAAGGAGAGTATAATCACGGTTGTGATCTAAAATGGATTGGATATATTTTAAAATTTGCCCCTTACATTTTCCGGATTTCAGTATATTTACTTCAAAAAGAGTATAAAAAATGATCGACAGCAGCGGGAATCTTTTAATCGCAAAATCGGATAAGGAATTATTTTTAATACCTAAAATGTCTAACCGGCACGGCTTAATTGCGGGTGCAACAGGAACAGGCAAAACAGTAACGCTTCAATCGATGGCAGAATCCTTTAGCAGTATAGGGGTGCCTATAATTATGGCTGATGTGAAAGGAGACTTATCGGGGGTTGCTAAACAGGCAGGAGAAAATCCGAAGATAAATGAAAGACTTAAGGAGATGAATCTTCAGGGATACAAGCCCCAGGGTTTTCCAGTTTGCTTTTGGGATATATTCGGCCAACAGGGCCATCCTTTGAGAACAACAATATCGGAAATGGGTCCTCTTTTATTAAGCCGCCTGCTGAACCTGAATGATGTTCAGGCAGGAGTAATGACCTTAGTATTTAAAATTGCTGACGATAATAATCTTCTCCTCCTCGATATGAAAGACCTGAAAAAAATGCTGGAATTCATCGGGGAACATCGGGACGAATACATAAATCAATATGGTAATATATCTTCAGCCAGTATTGGTTCAATTCAGCGGGGCCTCCTTGTTTTGGAAGAGCAGGGTGCCGAAAAATTTTTCGGCGAGCCTGCAGCGGATATTATGGATTTTATCCAAACCGATGTAACAGGGAAAGGAGTGATAAATATTATCGCCTCCGACAAACTGATGATGTATCCCGGTTTATATTCAACTTTTTTGCTCTGGCTTTTATCCGAGCTTTTCGAAAAGCTTCCCGAAGTAGGCGATTTGGAAAAACCCAAGCTTATATTCTTCTTTGATGAAGCACACTTGCTTTTTAATGATGCGCCCAAGGTTCTCTTGGAGAAAATTGAGCAAGTGGTCCGCCTTGTCCGCTCAAAAGGCGTAGGCGTTTTTTTTGTCACACAAAATCCTATAGATATTCCTGATACCGTGCTCGGGCAGCTTGGAAACCGAGTTCAACATGCACTGCGTGCTTTTACGCCGAAGGATCAAAAAGCGGTAAGATCTGCAGCTGAAACTTTTCGTTCTAATCCCGGATTTAAAGTTGAAGAAATTATAACAGAGTTAGGCGTCGGCACAGCTTTGGTTTCGCTGCTCGATGAGAAAGGCATTCCGGGAATGGTTGAAATGGCTAAGATAGTGCCGCCGCAATCTCAGATTGGACCTATTACTACCGATGAGAGAACAGCAATTCTCCGATCCTCAGTAATCAATGGAGTTTACGAGAAAATAATTGACCGTGAGTCTGCATATGAAATTCTTGGAAAAAGATTTGCACAGGAAAATGCGGAAAAGCAGCAGCTGGACGAGCTTACAAAAAAAGCCAAGCAGGAAAGACTTCAAAGAACTGCAGGCTCTTCATCCGGAGGCGTGATGGGGGATCTGGCTAAAACGATGGGAAGGACAATTACTAGGCAAGTGGGGAATGAATTAGGACGCACTATTGTAAGAGGAGTGCTGGGGACTATACTTACTGGTGCACTAGGAACCATTCTTAAGAAAAAATAAAATTTCTGTTTAGCTGAATAACGCAATTGCCCGGTTACGGTGTTTTACAAAAATTCTTTATCAATTTTACATCTTCGATAAAAACTAGCGCTACACACATCGTTATAAAGGCTGACGAAAAAATAACATTCCTTATAATATCTAATTATAGTTTCCTGCATTCCAATCCTGAATTTTAATCCAAAATGAATATTAAAATACTAGTGAATATTCTGCCGTTTATTTTTAAATCTTGTGATATGCTTTACTGCTAACAATAAAATATTTTACTATCCTCTTCCCTTATTCATGCGTTTTATTTTTATGATTAGTATGTGCGATAAACCTATTCCATTCTAAAAAACTAACTTCCAGCTTTAGTTATTTGAAAAACCTTACTTGATGAGATTATTTTCAATTCCCGGTATATATCTTTTATTCTCTTTTTTACAAACTATAACATCTGCACAGCCGGGTTTGTTAAACAACAACCTTAAGGGCAGCCGGCAGATTCCTATTCACTGGCTGGAAAACGGCTTGCCGTATATTCAGAATTTTAGTCCGAAGAATTATAATGCCGAAATACAAAACCGGTCGATTGTTCAGGATAAAAAGGGATTCATTTATTTCGGGAATAATAACGGAGTATTGGTTTTTGACGGTGTGTCATGGTCTCTTATTCAAACGCCTTCCAAAACTATAGCCCGTTCCTTGTGTTTAATAAATGATACCGTGTATGTCGGTAGCGAGGGAGACTTTGGTTATCTCGGAAAAGATAATAAAGGTAAATTAATTTTCATCTCGCTTCTTAAATATATCCCGAAACAAAATCGTGATTTTAAAGATGTATATCAAATTACATCATTTGAAGGTGCAATTTATTTTAGTACACGATTTAATCTCTTTCGATTATCCAAGGGATTTTTAAGCCGGGATGGGAAGATAAAAGTTTGGAATTCAAAAAATCAATTCGGCCCGATTTACAGCTTCAAAAATACTCTCTACATTGTTCAGTACGGAGCAGGAATATTTGAAATGAAGAATGATTCTATGCAGTTATTACCTGCCAGTAAGTTCTTTCTGGATAAAGATATCCGGGCAATAATTGATTATGATGAGTCTCATCTTTTATTATGCACATTTAGTAATGGATTATTCCTTTTTGATCGGAAAAAAATTGAAAAATTTCAAACGGAAGTCGATGATTTTATATCAAAAACATATACCCTGAGTTCCGTAGAACTCCCCGGCGGATTGTTTGCTTTTGCTACAAACCGGGGTGTAATTATCCTTGACAAAAACGGGAAATTGTATCAGCTGATAAATAAAGCATCAGGATTGCGTGATGAGTTTGTTCTAAAAGTTTTTGTAGATCGGCAGGGCAGCTTATGGTTAGGATTAAATAATGGAATTGCAAGGGTTGAATCACCTTCATCTGTTTCACGATTTCAAGATAAATTAGGGGTTGAGAGTTTTGTAGAGTCGATTATAAGATATAAAGGTAAAATCTATGCTACTAGCGAGCGGGGTGTTTTATATCTCGACCAGAGAGATTTCCCTTTCCCTAAATTCAAACCTGTTGAGGGAATATCTGTTTTAGCATATTCTTTAAAGGAAATCTGCGGACGCCTGCTAGTCGGTACTTTCTCTGCAATCTACGAGATAGATGGTATATCGGCAAAAAAAATATGTAATCTGAACTGTAATCACCTTTATCAGTCAAAGTATGACTCCACTCTCGTTTACGTAGGTCTGCTCGAAGGTTTGTCAGCTATCAAACTTATAAATAATGAATGGATTATAATTGATCCTGTACCCGGATTTACAGATAGAGTAAGTTCGATTGTTGAAGATGACGACGGATTTCTCTGGCTGGGTACATCATATGAAGGAATAATCAAGGCTAAGGTTAAAGTAGTTCCCGATAAAAAAAGCAAAACATCTCATCTTGGAGCAGAAATGACCAGGTTCTCTGAAAAAAGCGGATTGCCTGCGGGATCAAAGAATCCTTTAATCATTAATAATAAGCTGCTTATTTCAACAAAAAAGGGTCTTAAATACTTTGATAAAAAAAAGGAATATTTTTTCCCATATGCAGCATTGGGAAAAATATTCGCCGACTCAACAAGCGAAATCTATTTTATATCCGGGGATAAAAAAGGAAATGTGTGGATAATTGCCAAGTCCGAAGGATCCTTTGGACAAAACGGAAAATCAATTGCAGGAAAAGCAGTACTGAATTCGAACGGAACCTATGCCTGGTTCAATACATCCTATTTAAGAATAAATGATTTGGGTAATTTCTATACAATTTATCCGGAAGAAAATGGTGTAATCTGGTTTGGAGGCACCGAAGGAATTGCGAGATACTCACCAGGCTATTCCGAAAATTATAATTTGAATTTCCCGGCGATAATCCGGCGTGTTAAGGATATCAATTCAGATACGGTGATCTCTTATGGAACAGGCACCCCCCTTGATTTGGATAAGGCTAATGGGGGAGGCCCGGAGCTTGAAAATAATTCACTTCGATTTGAATTTTCCGCGCTTAGCTACGATGACCCCTCAAGTAATCTTTTCCAGTACCTGCTTGAAGGCTATGATAAAAATTGGTCTGCCTGGTCTTCCGAGACATGGAAAGAATATACCGAGCTTCCTGCCGGGAATTATAAATTCCGGGTACGGGCAAAGAATATATACGGTCATTTAAGTCAGGAAGATGTTTTTTCTTTTCTGATCCTGCCGCCATGGTATCGGCAATGGTGGGCCTATTTAGTTTATATTCTATTTGCTGCGCTAACTGTCTTTCTAATAGTTAAAGTCAGGGTTCTTCAGCTTGAAAAACAAAAGTCAAAGCTTGAAAGTATAATTACCGAAAGAACGGCTACAATACGGGATCAGGCTGAGAAGCTTAAAGAATTAGACAAGCTTAAATCCAGGTTTTTTGCAAATATCTCTCATGAATTCCGCACGCCGCTGACTTTAATTTTAGGAATACTTGATAAATACCTATCCAAAGGATCCTTCGAAAAAAAACCGGCCGATAATCCTTCCGATTTTAATGTGATGAAAAAAAATGCACATCGCCTTCTTCAATTAATAAATCAGCTCCTTGAGTTATCAAAGATTGAATCGGGGAATGTGAAAATACAAGCTCAAAAAACCGATTTGAATAAATTTATCAGGAGAGCTGCATCTTCATTTCAATCTCTCGCCGAACGGCAGAATATAGAGTTATCATTCAACGGCCTTCCGCTTTCTTTATTAATAGAAGGCAAAGAGCTGTTCCTGTTTATAGATCATGATAAAATGGAAACGATAATTTATAACCTTTTATCAAATGCATTAAAATTTACTCCGCCCGGCGAAAAGGTATTAATTGAATTGACAGACGATAATATGGCAGCGGAAATAAAAATTACAAATACCGGCATCGGCATTCCGAAGGAAAAGCTTCCTTTTATATTTGACCGTTTTTATCAGGCTGATGAAAGTGAAACAAGGAAATATGAAGGAACGGGGATAGGGCTGGCACTGGTGAAAGAGCTTGTCGAACTTCACCACGGCAGAATTGAAGTTGAGAGTATTGTTGATAAGGAAACTTCCTTTAAAATTATTCTTCCGCTCGGAGAAAAACATTTTAACACTGACCAGGTAATTAATATTTCCGAAAATGAATTAAAAAAGATTCCCGCCATAGGCGAACCTGTTCACAGGATTATTGAATATGAAGAGCCCCCTGTTAAAGATGATGTTTTCAAAAATGGTCGAGCTTCTAAAGAAACGAACATCGTTTTGGTTGTGGAGGATCATTTTGATTTAAGAAATTTTATATGCGAGCAGATCGAAAATGAATATTCCGTTGTTGAGGCGGAAGACGGCGAAAAAGGACTGAAGCTGGCGGAAGAATTAATTCCTGATTTGGTTATAAGCGATATAATGATGCCCAAAGTGAACGGATTCGATTTATGCAAAGGGATAAAAACCAATTTTAAAACAAATCACATCCCGGTTGTACTTCTAACTGCGAAAGCATCATTCGAAAGCAAACTTGAAGGCCTGGAAACCGGTGCCGATGATTATTTGATCAAACCTTTTAATACGGATGAATTAAAAACACGAATAAGAAATCTTATCCGGATCCGTCAGCAGATGAGGGAAAAATTCAGGAAAGAAATGTTAATTAGGCCTTCGGAAGTTGTTGTCCCGTCAAATCAAAAAGTATTTATCGAAAAGCTTACCGGAATTATTGAACAGCATATTGAAAATGAAAATTTTAACGTGGAGTTTCTTTGCGGTGAAATAGGGATGAGCCGCGCTCAGCTTCATAGAAAAATAAAAGCAATAAGCAATCAATCCGCAACCGAGTTTATCCGTTCATTCCGCCTGCAGCGTGCTGCAGATTTAATCAGGCAGGATGCGGGGAACATGGCTGAAATTGCTTATAAAGTCGGATTCAATTCGCAGGCATATTTTACTAAATCTTTCCAGGAAGTTTATGGCTGCACCCCGGGTGAGTATAAAAGGAAATCGGTACATGCTTTGGGTGATAAAGTATAAGGATATATGGGTATAAGATATAAAGGGAGGAGCTAAACATTGTACGGCGAGGACAATCCTTTTCCGTTTCAAAGCCAGAAGGGTAAATGGATAAAGCTATGGTTTAGAGTAATTCGGTTACGAAGCCCGTATCGTTTGACGTCTTACGTTTAACGTTACGAAATAGGAAACCACTTAACGAAACCAACCTTTAATTCCATCATCCGGCATCAAATATCCGGAATCTGGCATCCTGAATCAGGTATCAGCCGTATTACCTGCCTGCATGCAACATCTCTTATAAATTTTGAAACATTTTTGAAATAAAACCTCTCTTTTTTTCTTTTAATTTTCAATAAAAATCAATTAATACTTTTTTCGCAACTCAATTACATTATTCCATAATTCCAGTATTCCAAAGAAGAGTTCTGCGTAAAGTGATCTTTTTTTCGGAGGAAAGTTATGTTTTTAAGAAAAATTATATTCGTTATTCTTCTTTTTCCATTGTCTTTTGTAGCCGGACAGGAAGGATGGATCTGGCAAAATCCTCTTCCTCAAGGTGCATCATTGGTGGACATAAAAATGCTTGGTCCCAATACAATTGCAGCAGCCGGAGGATCCGGAACATTTATGAAAAGCTACGATTCAGGGGATAATTGGAATATAGACCATGTAAATAACGGAAATATTGCCTTTGATGCATTATTTTTCCTGGATTCTCTTACCGGATGGGCTTCCGCAGGTCTTGATATTTATAAAACTACAGACGGCGGTATAACATGGAATCAAAATCCTTCCGGTTCATTCAATTCTTTTGACGATATTTTCTTCATAAATAAGGATACCGGCTGGATCGTCGGAGGGTCGGGGTTGGTGTATAAATCTACAGACGGCGGAGTAAGCTGGAGTCGGCAGACAACCGGAATTACAAATAACTTATATTCCGTATTTTTTACTGATGATACTACCGGCATTATAGGAGGCAGCTTTGGGACTATCTTAACAACCACGAACGGCGGGGATAATTGGAACCTGGTTAATACCGGGACGAATACTACTTTTGAGTCAGTGTTCTTCACAGATAAGCTGAACGGATGGGCAGCAGGGGGACAAGGAACAGCCGGGATTTATTTTACTACCGACGGAGGCGCAACTTGGAATCCCCAGAGTGTTTCATCTCCCGTGCTTATGGATATCTGTTTTACCAATTCCAATAACGGCATAGCAGTCGGATATGAGGGCTCTATTGTCAGAACAACCGACGGCGGCAGCAATTGGGATACTGTTTCATCGGGAACGACTGTAAAACTTAACTCAGTGGATTTCTATGATGAGAATAACGGTTTTGCCGTAGGCGATTTCGGAATTCTTGTATATACATCCGACGGCGGCGCCAGCTGGTCCTTGAAAAGCCGCGGCACTGTAAATCATTTGTTCGGCTCTTATTTCCTTAATGAAAATGTTGGCTGGGCATGCGGTTATTTCGGCACGGTTGTGAAAACAACAGACGGCGGCAGCACCTGGGCCGAAAGCATGATTCCCCCAGGTTATTATTTGTACAATATTCAATTTACTGATGAAAATAATGGATGGATTTCAGGGCAAAGCGGAACTATTGCTAAAACTACAAACGGCGGTACAGATTGGATTGTAAAAAATTCAAATACGTCATGGGACCTGATCGGCATGAGCATGTATGACAGTACTACCGGAATAGTTGTAGGTGCCCAAGGGACGGTGAAAAGAACCACCGACGGCGGGGAAACGTGGGATACTTTGGCTAAACCCTTCCCACGGATAATTACTCTCAATGCCGCTGGTTTCCTCGATCAAAATACCGTTTTTATTGTAGGAGCCAGGGGAACTATTTTTAAATCAACGGACCGGGGGGATGATTGGGATTCAATTCCGAGCGGCGTTACTGTTAATCTCTATTCTATGAAATTTATTGATAATAATACAGGCTGGATCTCCGGTGCCGGCGGAACAATATTGAAAACCACCGACGGGGGGAATTCATGGAATCCTCAAACTTCAGGAACAAACTACGGGCTGTTTTCAATATCCTTTACTGATGCATATAACGGGTGGGTAGCAGGCCCTTTTGCAACTCTTCTGCACACAACCGATGGAGGTGATAATTGGCAGGCCGACTCTTTGTATACACATAATACTTTTGAAAAAATATTTTTTATTACACCGCAAACCGGATGGATTGTCGGCGACGCCGGAATGATTATAAAGACTACTTCCGGAGGAGGCGGAACTGTTTCTGTAAATGAAAATCCTAATCCGCTTCCGGAACAATATTATTTATCCCAAAACTATCCGAATCCATTCAATCCAAAAACAAATTTCGAATTTCGAATTGCGGATTTCGAATTTGTATCTCTAAAGGTTTACGACATTCTTGGAAGGGAAGTTGCTGTTTTAGTTAATGAAGTCAAACAACCTGGCAGATATACTATTCAATTCGATGCCACTAGCCTTTCAAGCGGCGTTTATTTCTATCGGCTAGATGCAGGAACTTTCTCCGAGACAAAGAAATTAATGTTAATGAAATGAGATAATGAATAAATGGAGGTTCATTTATGTTTAAGGAAGTTCTGTTTGCTAATGAGGCAGATGTTTTAAAAAACAGTGAAACACTTGATGTTACCGCAATCCGGCGCCATTTTCTGTTTCCGGCAAGCGGCCGTATTGTAACGAACAATGCAGCCAGCACTCAGCCGCCGAGGGAACTCTTGGATCTGTATTCCGAACTGGCACTTAACTACGAAAATATTCATAGGGGGCAATCGAGAGCATCGAAATTTATGACCGCTCTTGTTGAAGATTCATATGATACAATAGCCCGTTTCATTAATGCACCTTCAAAAGAGAACATTATATTGACCAGAAATGCTACGGAAGGAATTAATGCAGTAATGTATTCGCTCCTTACTGAATTTCACAATGGTGATAATGTAGTCACCACAATGATGGAACATAATTCAAATTATGTCCCATGGTATGCAATGTGTCAAGAGATTCTTCCCAGATTTGGCATTAATGTGGAATGCCGCCTTGGGCGATTCGATCCGCTGTCCGGTGAACTCGACCTCGAGCATTTGGCATCGCTTGTTGATCGCCGTACAAAGTTGATTTGCTGTACCGGGGCATCTAATTTTTTCGGTACTAAAACACCGATTCATTCGGTGAAAGAAATTGCAGACGGAAGCGGGTATACGCAGCCGAACGGAGAAATACGCTCCCTCCTTTTGATTGACGGCGCTCAGCTTATACCCGCCACACATATTGATTTTCAGGCGCTTGATATCGATTATCTTGCATTCTCTTTCCATAAAATGCTTGCACCATTCGGAGTCGGGGTTCTTTGCGTTAAAAGGGATTTGCTGGAAAAATCCCTCCCGTTTTTATTCGGCGGAGATATGATAGCCGAAGGTCAGGTTTATCCGGAATACGTAGGCTATAATGCTCTTCCCTGGAAATATTCTGCCGGAACTCCGAACATCCTTGGAACAATTATATCCGCACAGGCGCTTCGGCTATTACTTGATCTTGCTTTAAATCCCGATGAATATCTCTATTATAAGGCTGAAGGTGAAATTAATAGAGAAGATGTTATAAAAGCTATGGATAGGATATCTTCTCACATAAGATTTCTAACTCAGAAGGCCATGGATAAATTAAAGGATATTAAAGGCATTACCATTTATGGACCGAAAGATGTCCATCGAAGGACGGGGCTTCTTGCATTCAATGTTTCAGGCCATAATCCCTTTCATATTGCTGAAAAATTGAATGATGCTGGCGTCGAATCGAGAGCAGGCTGTCATTGTGCAACACTGGCACACAAGCATTTAAGCCTCAATCCGCCGGCAAGCTGCAGGCTCAGCTTCTATATTTACAATACAATTGAGGAAGCCGAATATGCAGCCGAATCTGTGAAAAGAATTGTAAGTAAGGAATAATTCACCTATTAATTTCGAATTGGGGATTCCGGATTTCGAATTACTTAAATGATTTTTCTTTCTCCTTCTCTTCTCTTTCTTCTACTCTTTTCCTACTGTCGCTCCGCCGCAGCTGCTGCCTGCACCTGCTGTACAACCGAAGCAATGTGAATCAAATAAAATGCTTCTGGTTTTAAGTTCTTTAAAATTAAAATTGAATACATTTATCGGTCTGTGATTCATTATCTGCATATCCAGCATCTGGTTGAAGTCGCAGTCATACAGCCTCCCGTCATAACCTACGCTCAAAAGAGATCTGCACATTATGCCTAACGCAGCAGAAGGATTAAAAGAATTTACAAGCTTATTCATATATTCTTCGTAGCTTCCAAGACGTTCTAATTGTTCTTTAAAACGATGTATCGGCATGTTTGTTATGGTAAAAAGATTGTTGAATCTTAAACTAAAATTATTCCATAATTTTTCCTTGAAATCTTTTTCAAGCGATTCCTGGGATGCAGGAAGGAATGCACCGACAGGATTATAAACCAAGTTTAAAATCAGGCCCGCCGATTCGTCCCCGTATCCTTTTTCATTTAGCATCCGCATTGCCTCTATGCTTTTCCGGAATACTCCCTTGCCCCGCTGTTTATCCGTGAAATATTCCTGGTAGTAGGGAAGTGACGCAATTACTTCAACTTTATTCCCCGCAAAGAATTCGGGCAGATATTTTTTTGATTCCCCCGTCTGCGGGTTCCCATCTATTGTTACCGTAAAATTATGCCTCACCATAATATGTTTCCCGATTTTCTTTGCAGATTTCACAAAGTAATCGAAGTGAGGATGTAGTTCCGGCGCACCGCCGGTTATATCAAGATTTTTTATTTCCTCATGATATTCTAAAATTTCCAGGCATTTATCAATAGTCTCTTTATTCATTTGTTCTGTTCTTTTTGGAGAAGCATCCACATGGCAGTGAAGGCAGGCCTGGTTGCACAGCTTGGTAATATTTACCTGGAGGGTTTCAATAATAAGAGGCTTCAGATCTATGTAGTGATTTGAAATCTTTTCTTTGAAATCAAATTTATTCATAAGAAGCTCAGGCTTTACGGCATTTCCTTAGCGAATTTACGCGCCGCTTCGTTCAAGGTTATTGAGCATTTGTACGCCGTGGATTAAATTCATTCCGGCAGCCATTGCTGCAGCCACGTGAACTGCTTCCGTCATTTGGTCCGGGTCTGCCCCGTTTTCAAGGCAGGCAGTCGTATATGCATCTATGCAGTAAGGACATTGTTTAAAATGAGATACGGCCAGAGCTATTAATGATTTTTCCCGTTTGGTTAACGCACCCTCGGTACCGGTCGCTTCATTATAATAATCAAAAAATTTCTGCATCAGCTCCGGCTTGAATTTTCCTACTTCGGTAAATCTCCCCAGATCTTTTGATTCGTAGTAATTCATTTTAATTCCTTTCAAAAATGGATAAAAAACCTATGAAGATGAATAGTAAAAGATAGGATATAATTAACTTATTTTCATAAACTATCTTAGATCGTTCCGGAGATTTTTTGCTGGTAAGAAAAATTGTGACACGCTGCATTTTCAACTTATCCAGGATTCATTATCCTTAATTGTCCTTCCTTTTTATATACTATATAATTAACTCCATTCCTTAACATCTTATATGATCGCAGGTGGAAAAGAAAAAATATTTCTCCTTTAAAGGCTATACTCCCGCAAAAAAAAAATCTTAAAACTATAATAGTCAGTACATTTTTTACAATCCTGGTAGGATTGGCGTACGCCCTGCTTTTCGAAAACTTTCACCCGCATGCAGTATTTAATGCCGCCCTGATTCAACGGAATTGTGCTCCCAAATATTTCTCTTTCGATCTTTCCTTAAGTAATTTCGATAATTAAAAAAATCAAGGTTGATGATGGAAAATCTTTTAAATGATGCCGCCCGCCGCTCAATTGCTTTCAGGAAGCAGATACAAAATAGAAGTGTAGCTCCCTCGCTTAAGGCAATCAAGGAACTAGAGAATTTTAATTTCCCTTTACCCGATAAACCTACTTCTGATGAAGAAGTCATTGATATGCTGGATAAATTAGGTTCGCCTGCCACAATCGGGATTTCAGGCCCAAGGTTTTTTGGTTTTGTAATCGGCGGCTCTCTGCCTGTTACGGTTGCTGCCAATTGGCTTAACACTGCCTGGGATCAGAATGCAGGCTTATTTGTCGGCTCGCCGGTGGGAACTGTGCTCGAAGAGGTTTCCTTAAAATGGCTATTGGATATTTTTAATTTTCCGAAAGATAGTGCCGGAGCCTTTGTAACCGGTGCTACAATGGCAAATTTCACTGCCCTAGCGGCGGCAAGGAACTGCCTATTGAAAAGCCTTGGCTGGGATGTCGAATCGAATGGATTGTTCGGCGCTCCTTCCTTCGATGTAATTGTAGGCGAAGAAGCTCATCCTACATTGTACAGAGGATTAGGACTTTTAGGCTTAGGCAGGAAGAGAGTAATTACCGTTCCGTCAGATAATCAAGGCAGGATGAGAGTAGATAGGTTTCCAAAATTAAATGATCACTCCATTGTCTGCCTCCAGGCTGGAAATTTAAATACGGGCGCTTTTGATCCTTTTACGGAAATCATCAAAAGAGCACACGAAAAAGGAGCTTGGGTTCATGTCGACGGCGCGTTTGGGTTGTGGGCAAAAGCTTCACCTAAATATTCCGGCCTGGCTGAAGGAATAGAGCTTGCCGACTCTTGGGCAACTGATGCACATAAGCTGCTTAATGTTCCGTACGATTCAGGTTTGGCATTTGTAAAGGATGCAGAATCTTTGAGATCTTCTTTATCTTTAACAGCTCCTTATCTGCCGCAGGGAGTACACAGGGAACCGTCCCAATTTGTCCCTGAACTTTCCAGGAGATCCAGAGGAGTGGAAGTATGGGCTGCATTATATTCTTTAGGCCGCAAAGGTTTAGCAGAAATGATTGAGAGAACATGCACTTGTGCAAAAAAGTTTGCTGAAGGTTTGGCCTCGGCCGGCTTTGAAATTCTGAATGATGTGGTATTTAACCAGGTGCTGGTTTCCTTCGGATCGCCTGAAAAAACTCTGAAAATCATTGCGGAAATTCAGAAAGAAGGCACATGCTGGTGCGGCGGAACGGTATGGCAGGGGAAGACTGCAATGAGAATCAGCGTCTGTTCATGGGCGACCACTGAGGAAGATGTCGGTAAATCCCTGGAGGCAATGATAAAAATAGCAAAAGCAAGTAAAGAGTAAAGGACTAAGGAGTAAAGAGTAATCTTTTCGAACATATAAGAGCTGGTTTGATTCTGTCTTTGCGGATCGACAATTCTATACCTGAAACGCATAGAAGTACATTGCAGCCGGTATAACCCTGGAATGCATGTTAAAAATTTATAGGAAATGATTTCCTTCTTCAGACTTCATGGAAAATTGTTAAGACTCACCTTCATGACATTCCACATTTTTATTTTCTTCATTTCGTATAGCTTGAGTACGGTTTAAATTTAAATATAATGAGGGCTATATGGATAATGTAAAAAGATTCTTATGGTCAGGATTATTTTCACTTTTCTTTATGATCTCCCTTTCTGCCCAGGATGTTGACGATACAAAAAAGATCCATGAATATAATCAAATCAGTCAAAGGCTCAGTATTGTCCAGCAGCAGGCATTAGCCGATGAAGATATTATGAAGAAATCGGATGCATTTACAGAAAAGCTTGAATCGGAGATGATTAAAAAGAATCCCGGCGTGAAGGAAAAGCTGGAGCATAGGAATGAAATAATGATCGATTATGAGGATGCCAGAAAAATGAATGATGAAAGAAAGATGCAGGATCTTGAGGAGGAGTTTAAAGCACTATCAGGTGAGATTCTCGTTCGTCAAATGGAAGCCATGCAGAATTCAGAGCTTAAGGAGGAAGGGAATAAGCTCGAAAGCGCCGTGATGGATAAAATGAAGGAGATAGACCCCGAAGTGCCTCGGCTGATAGCCCGGCTTGAAAGGCTGGAAAATCAGCTGCAAAACCATACACATGAATTTAACAATTAATCTTTTCAGCCGGATTGTCTGTTTTCGGGCAGAGCAAGATTACTAAAAAAAATTCCGTTAAATGGGAGCTGCCCCCTCATTGCTCTACTCTTTCTCTCTAGTACCTTTTTGATATAAATAATGTTAATTTATATCAAGAGGTTTAAAGTTTATGATTATTTTTACTCGCGTTAAAAACCTTCCATCGACTTTTTATCTTTTTATTTTTAAATCCATCATTAAAGATTTTCTATATTTATTACCAGAAAATTTATAATCAACCGGAGATTTATTAATGATTTTTAAAAGAATATCTCAGCTGATGCTTTTTTTATTTTTTGCATATACCATGCTTTCATCATTATCCGCTCAGGTTAAAACAATTAAGAATGGAATCGAGCTTAATAATAATGATCTGAGATTCAGGATTATTTTTTATGACGATAATATTATAAGAGTTACTAAATGCAGGCCCGGCGGGACTTTTGAAAAATTAAGCTTGTCGGTAATTCTTGATTCAATTCCGGGTTTAAATATTAACACGGAAGATGCTCCCGGCAAGGTTCTTTTAAAATCCGGCAAAGTCTTGGCGGAAATATCAAAACCGGAATGCAGAGTGAGTTTTCTAAGCATTAATAATAATCCTATCCTAAAAGAAACCGGAAAGCCTGTATTTAAAGATATAATATATTATTCGGATTCAGGCTTCACCGTTCAGCAGGATTTTCAGATCTCCTTCGCTGAAGGTCTATATGGATTAGGGGAGCAGACGGATGGTTATTTCAACTACCGCGGGAAAACCGTAACTCTTGCCCAGGCAAATGTGGGGGCTTCGAGTTCATTTCTCATTTCAACCAATAATTACGGTATACTTTGGGATAATTATTCCAAAACAATTTTCCGGGAAAACAAAGATACAGCTTCATTCTGGTCGGATATCGGGAATAATATTGATTACTATTTTGTTGCCGGTGAAAATATGGATTCGGTGATTTCGGGTTACCGGAAGCTTACCGGGAAAGCTCCGATGTACGGTAAATGGGCATACGGGTACTGGCAGAGTAAAGAACATTATGTTACTCAGGCCGAGCTTATGGGTGTCGCCCGTAAATACAGGGAATTGAAAATACCTATCGATAATATGATACAGGATTGGGACTACTGGAACGGACCCCGGAACTGGAGCGGGATGTTCTTCGACAAAGCACTCTTCCCCGATCCTAAAGGAATGTGCGATGAGCTTCATAAAAAGAATTTTCATATTATAATTTCCATCTGGCCTGCTCTGGGCCCTGCTACTCCGATTTATGCCGATATGAAGCAGCATGGATTCCTTTATAAGCCTGTCGGCTGGGCCGGGTTTAAATATTATGACGCTTTCAATCCGGAAGCAAATAAACTTTACTGGAAGTATTTGAAAAGCGGTATATATTCTAAAGGGCTTGACGGCTGGTGGATCGATTCGACTGAACCCGATGTTGTAAATGCAATGACCAAAGAATCGAGCGAGTATGAATTGAAAAAAATGGGGAGGAATTATCTCGGCTCATGGGCAAGGTATCTAAATGCCTTTTCGCTTTCAATGACCAATGATCTTTATAAATTCTGGAGAGAGGAGACGTCTGATAAGAGATTATTTATTTTAACGCGCTCCACATTTTCCGGACAGCAGAGGAATGCAGCTACTACCTGGTCCGGTGATATCGGTGCCAGCTGGGAAGTATACCGCAAGCAGATTGCAGCCGGAGTAAACCACTGCATGTCGGGTATTCCTTACTGGACATTCGATATCGGCGCATTTGTATTAGGTGCTTATGACGGTGTTTTTATGAAAGGCGGAAAAGATCCTGCTTACCAGGAATTGTATGCCAGAATGTTTCAGCTCGGCGCTTTTTCCCCGATCTTCCGTTCACACGGATCCGAGACTCCCCGCGAAGTCTGGGAAATGGGTGAATTTACAAAGCCGATAACTAAGATTGATAATCTCCGCTACAGACTGATGCCGTACATTTATTCATTAGCCTGGATGGTTACGAGTAGAGATTATACAATAATGCGCGGACTTCCGATGGATTTTCCTAATGATGAAAATACATACCCGATAGATGATCAATTCATGTTCGGTCCTTCAATTATGGTTTGCCCGGTGACTGATTTTATGTATTACACTCCTCCCCAAGCAAGCGTTAAGATCACTTCGGAATTTTTTAAAACCAAGGATAACAAGCCGGGCTTGAATGCAAAATATTATAAGGATGCAGGGCGAAAGTTTCTGAGCCTTGAAAGAATAGATCCGGATATAGATATTTTCTGGTATACAGGCCGTCCGGATTATGCTACGGATTCGATGTACGCAATTACATGGGAAGGGAAGCTCATCCCCAAAGAAACCGGGAAACACCAGTTTCATCTGATCAGCTATGATCCTAAAAGAATTATTTTGAATGGAGACACGCTTAAGATGGTTTATACGAGTGTAGAGCAGTATACGGAGACTGTAAACCTTGAAGCCGGAAAGGAATATAATTTTATTCTTGAAACCGAAAACAGGTCAACTGGTGCAGCTAAGTGCATATTAAATTGGAAAACTCCTTCAATATTTGCGAAAGAAGATGAGAAAGCAGTTAAAGAAAAATATCGAGAGGTTTATCTTCCCGCCGGCAATAAGTGGTATGACTTCTGGACAGGTGAATCTTTTGAAGGGGGAGAAAAAATAAAAGCTGATGCTCCTATTGAAAAAATTCCCTTATTTATCAAGGCAGGATCAATAATTCCAATGGGACCGTTTCTGCAGTATTCAACAGAGAAGTCAGCAGATCCTCTGGAACTCAGAATTTATTCGGGAGCAGATGCACATTTCACTTTATATGAAGATGAGAATGATAATTACAATTATGAAAAAGGGATTTATTCAACAATAGATTTTGATTGGAATAATGAACAAAAAACATTAACCATTTCGGAAAGAAAGGGAGAATTTCCCGGGATGTTGAAAGAGAGAACATTTAATGTTGTAATTGTTAGTAAGGAAAAGGGCATAGGAGTTGATGTATCTCAACCAGTCAAAGCAATTAATTATACAGGTAAAGAAATAGTTGAGACGTTTTAAATAATTAAGCAGGGGAGAACTTGCAATGGAAAAATTAATAACTTCATTAGCTTTTATTGATTCAAATCTTTTCGTAGGCATGGATGGTGCAGGTGTTTACCTTCAAGTGCTAATGGTAGCTATTGGACTGCTGTGAATGAGGGGTTAGAAGATTTCAATGTGAAGTCTCTTATATCAATTGGAAGGAATCTTTTTGCGGGAACTTATAATGGGGGTATATTCAACTCCACAAACAATGGTATGAGTTGGATTCCGATAAATGAAGGTTTATCAACTAAAAGGATTAACCCTCTTGCGATAAACAATGAATATCTTTTTGCATCCGTAGAATTAAATGGAGTATACAAAAGATACCTTTCTGAAATTACTGATATTGACGAAGAAAATATTATTCCATCAAAATTTTTACTTGAACAGAATTACCTCAACCCATTCAATCCTTCAACTATAATTACTTTCAGTCTTCCTTCAAAATCCTTTGTAACTTTAAAAGTATTTGATTTTCTTGGGAAAGAGGTTGCGACTATCGTTTCAGAAGAATTATCGGCAGGAAGTCATAACCGAGAATGGAATGCAGGGAACCTCTCAAGCGGAGTTTATTTTTACCGCATTCAGGCAGGCAGTTTTATAGAAACTAAAAAATTAATTCTAATGAAATAATTTTAAGATACTCCATACTCATTACTCCCTCCTCCTTACTAAACTTACTCTCTCCGCCTGATCTTTATCCTCATCGCCCCGTCAATATTTTTTTCGGCAACTAAAATTATATAGCCGCCGCCTCCTGCACCGGAGAGCTTCCAGCCGAGAGCAGTATGTTTATATTTTTCTATTACTTTAAGAATCTCTTTATCGACCATTTTGGGAAACATTACAGCCTGCGCTTCAAAGGATTCTTTAAAACTTTTTCCGAAAGCATGTAAGTCCTGCGCGAGGATGGAATTCCAGCAGGTCTCAGTAGCATCGGATAAATGTTTTGCGTTTTCCATATTTATAAATTTTTCACCGAGTACATCAAAGGTTGTTTCGCGAGGTTCAAGTGTTATCATATAAATATGGTTTTCAAGCCACGACAAGATTTTTTCATCGTGAACCGATGTAATCTTTTCGGGCCAGTAATTCCCTCTATAATCAAGCTTATTCAAGCCGGGCATTACTATACCGATTGAATCTTGTGAACCCGCAATTATTTTACTTCCCGGGGGATTTTCATAGCTGAATAAAATTTTGGCCTGCAGCTCTTTGTCTCCGCCGGGAATATCATTTACCCAGAGTTCAGTAGCCTTTCTCCTGGTACTACTGGCCATTCCGCTGCGTTCGTTAAACTCAAATGTCGGCTCGATAGATATTGTTAATACCGGACCCGGGTAATATTGGCTCACGAATGGCTGATCCAGCCAGCCTCCCGCAATATCGATCCTATACGGTATTCTGCATTCTGTTCTTAATGAGGTTGTCGATCTCACAGGAAGACCTTCATGGGGAATTCTTTTTAAAGTAATATATTTGAAGCCGTACACTTTTGCTAGTTCTTCTTTAGCAGGAGAATTCCCATCTTCGTTTACAATAAAAAAATCAGGTTTAACTAATTTCAGCTCATTTTCAAAATCCATTATGCCCCAGCCGGAATTTATAAGGCACTCTTTAACACAGGAAAGTGCCTCCAGCATATATTTTCTTTCTGCTTGTGAATTAACAGGATAACGTCCCTTTAAATCGTATACATTAGCGTCCGATCCAAGTCCGACGTAGACATCCCCGTAACCTGCAGCTTCCTTCAAAAATGCAATATGCCCGCTGTGCAGCATATCAAAACACCCCGTCACAAAAACTTTCTTTTTAGTCATACCTGTAATTTCACAATGTGAATCTCCTGCCTGTTTAATATCTTTAAAAATATCTATTCTTTTTTCTCGTTAGGTTGATTTATACCTATATCTTTCCTTATTCCGAATTTTTCCCTGAGATTAATCAATTCCTGTATCTGCTCATCCGAAAGCCTGTTTGTATTTCCGAGCCGGAGAGCCAAAAATTGGATCATTGCAGCATGTTCCAGCGTTTCCATTTTGTAGTACGCGTTGAAAATGCTCGTTCCAACTGTTACGGCGCCGTGATTAGCAAGCAGGAAAGCGTCGTAATCTTTTACGTATGCTGAAATTTTTTCATAAAGCCCGGCTGTTCCGGTTGTTGCGTACTCAATTAACGGGACACTGCCGAGAGAAATGATAACTTCGGGAAGAATTTTATTATTCAGCGGAATACCTGCAACTGCAAAGGCTGTTGCATACGGCGGATGAAAATGGCAGATACCGTTTACATCGGGCCTGTCTTTATAAATCTGCAGATGCATATTTGATTCCGATGAAGGTTTTTTGCTTCCATTTATTTTTCTTCCTTGCAAATCAACTATGATAAGATCGCCGGTCTTCATAAATCCTTTGCTTACCCCGCTGGGAGTTATTAGAATTTTCTTCTTATTTAGTCTTGCGCTCATATTCCCGTCATTGGAAGCCACGTAGCCTTTCTCATAAGCCCGCCGGCCTGCTTCAATAATTTGTTTGCGAAGTTCGGCTAAAATTCTTTGAGAGTTCCGCATTTCATTTTTCCTTTTGGTCTTTATGAAATTCAATCTTTATCTGAATAAATAGTATAGAAGTATAAATGTTATAAAAACAGCAGCCGAAAGAATTTTATAATTTCCCAATGCATGACCTTTCGCTTCACCTCTTAACGGCTCCTTCCAATTTTCCCAAACTAAACCTTTAGCTTCCGTTTTCAAGGATTCAGGGAATATAAAAGAAAATATAACTATAGTAACGCAGCAGATTATTAATAAGTAAAATGCCGTCATCATAAAATTTCCTTTATATAGTCCATTCCAGTCGAGGAAAAAAATTAAAAGCCCTATTGCCGCACCTGATATTAAGGTAATAAAAGCAGCTTTACCCGATGCACGTTTCCAGAAAACGCCGAAAAGAAAAACTGCAGTAATAGGCGGAGCAATGTAGGAAATCAGTTTATTTAATCCTTCGATGATTGTGCTGTAATGTCCGAAAATGGGGGAGAGGATTATTGCCAGAATAGTAGCAACGATAGTAGTTATTTTTCCGATAACAACCAGGCTGTGGTCCGAAGCAGCGGGACGCCATCTTTTGAATATATCGTAAGAAAAAAGCGTTGCCGTTGAATTTAAAGCAGCAGAGCATGTCTGCATCGCTGCTGCCAGCATTGCAGCGGCAATTAGCCCTTTAAGTCCAATCGGCAGCATATGGGTGATCATAAAGGTGTATGTATCTGCCGCAGAAAACGGTGCATCGCCGTTAAAAAAATTATTTTGAACCAACGCGACACAAATTACTCCCGGCAAAACGAAAAAAAATACGGGAAGAATTTTTATAAAAGCACAAAAAAGCGGGCCTAACCTTGCATGCTTTTCATCCTTGGCTGCCAGCACTCTTTGCACAATAGTTTGATCACAGCACCAATACCAGATGCCTAAAACAGGATAACCTAATAAGATTGAATACCAGGGTAAACCGGATGGATCGCCGGGAAAGCGGAGCATTTTCAGAAAATTGCTTGTGCTCCAATTAATGCCGGATCTCGCCATCGGGTGAGGCTGAGTTTGAAGAGTATGCACTAAATTATTCCAACCTCCTATTTCGACATAGCCGACAATAGTAATGCAGACAGCTCCAACTAATAGTAAAATAGTTTGAACGCTTTCAGTCATAACAACTGCAAGAAGTCCCCCGATCATTGTATAAATGCCAGTGAGAACTCCTAAAATTATTATAAAAAACATCAGGGCATCTATACCAACTATAGTTGCATTGGGAGGTATATTCATTATTCCTCTCAACACCCAGGCGGCAGTATAAAGTGCTACGCCGATATGTATTACAATTGCGGAAATAATTGATATAACGGCAAGCCAATCCCTGCAGTTGCGGTTGAATCTTCTCTCCAGATAATCGGGCAGGGTGGGGACTTTAGAACGAAGGTAAAGAGGAGCAAAAAACAATGAGAGAAGGATTAATGTAAATCCCGCCATCCATTCGAAGTTTCCGTAAATCAGCCCGTATTTATAGGCAGATTCTGCCAGGCTCACGAGGTGAACCGTAGAGATATTTGCAGCGAACATTGCCAATCCGATTATGGGCCAGGTAAGAGTGTTACCCGCTAAAAAGTAATGGCTTCCTTCCCCTCCTTTGCGTCTTCTGTATCCGGCCCATATCCCCAGACAAACGATGCCTGCTAAATATATTATTATAGTAGCGTAATCGACGGAAGAAATTCTCATTTAATTAATTGTTCTTTCATTGCCGAACTTTTTAGTCGCCAAGCTTTAAATATGTATCACTTATAAAGGTGAGCCTTACTCTTGAACTTAAACTTGCCTGTCCGCCTAACCTGGATTTAGCCCTAAAAGGCGGGAACTTGAACTTGAAACTGCCTGCGGCAAGGCATGCATGAACTTGAACTTGAACTTAAACTTGAACTTAAACCTGCTCTCTCAATCTGTATGAAATACTTCCTGCATAATTTCCCAGTAGCCGTTTTGTTTGGGCACTAATAGTTTATTCATTTCATCCTGGAAATCTTTGAAAATTTTATTTTGACCTATCTCCGAAAGAGATTTTCTTATATCGTCTCCCGTATATTCATAATAGTAATAGACTCTTCCGTCATTAAAAAACATATTGGCATTCTGAAAATTTTTCTTATTTGTCTCTGCTTCCAGATCCGGGGGGAAATTTTCGCAAAGCTCTTTTAATTCTTCTTCTTTCCCGGGGATTACTTCAGCAGTTATGCCGATTCGCCGGGCCTTTGGAGACGGGCCAATTTTTTTATCGAGACAAATCAGCTGCTGCATCTCCGCCCACCATTCGCCTTCTTTCCGTGTGGGAAGGGGTTCCTGCATCGGGTCGGTTAATTTCCACCAGTCTCTTGTAACCGAATCGGCAATTGCTTTTATATCCGCCTCATAATCATTCCCTATATATTCATAATAAGAAAATAGGATTCCGTTGAGAAGAAAAATTGAATAATTCCTGATATTGGATTTTCTTATTCTATCCAAAACGCCGGGAAAAGTATGACGGTGAAGGATAATATACCGTTCTTCATATTCGGGCCTGACTTTTATAAGGCTTCCAACCCGTTTTGATGTTTTCTCCTCACCCTGATAAAAAAGGCTTGATGATTTTTTTTCAGCATTCATTGCAAAAGCAAAAATAATTAAGATAAAAAAGATCACGCTTTTTTTTGGAATATACGGCATTAGTTCACCCTCATTTTAATAATTTATATAAGGAATATGACTGGCCTTTAATGTTAAGAGTATACTTATTTCCAATATTTTTTATATTCGATTGATTCCCTGAAAGCAATCTGAATTCTTTAGCAGTAACGTTCAAAGTGAATTCGGCAGACTCATCTTTAGCCGCAGGATTGAAGGCGGCTAAGATGATTTCATTTCCAGCAGCTCTCGCAAAAATAAACGGATATGTATTCTCCTTGGCATATACCGGAACAAATTCGGCATACGCTAGTAGTGCCGGTTCATTTTTCTTTAGTTGAATCAGCTTCCGAACCTTATTCAGCAGAGAAGCCGGATTTTTTTCCTGAGTTTCTACATTGGGAGCGTCGGCAGAAGTGTCGACAGGCAGATAAAGCTTTTCCGGTGCCGCGGTCGAGAAGCCGAAATTTTTGCTTTTGTTCCACTGCATAGGAGTGCGCGCCCCGTTGCGCGGCTTATATGCACCTTCTACCTGCGGCCAACCATCTCCCAGCTGCCGCATCCCGACTTCGTTTCCATAATAGATAAAAGGAATCCCGGGCATACATAGGGAAAATGCAAAAATCATTTCAAGTTCATCGTCGGTTCTATTAATATTTAATCTGGATAAATCATGATTGCCGAGCGGGAGGAGAATGTATCCTTTTCCTTTTGTTTTATTATATTGATCAAGATACTGACTGAGAAAATTTGTAATATTTCCTTTCCCTTCTTTGTCAAAGAAGCTGTGTCCCTCCGAATAGCCATTTAAGATCCTCCAGCTTTCTTTCTGGAGCAAATCGTTATATCCCGGGAACCAATGATAAAAGTCGGCATGAAATCCTCCCCCTAGAAGAGCGGATTCGGGGTGAGACCATTCCGCAACCATAAACGAACCGGGGTATTCTTTATCCATTATAGACCTGATCTCGTTCCAGAATTTTTTGGTTCCTTCATCCTTTGTATAAAAGAATTGATCATTCCCGGTAATATTGGCATTTTTTACTAGTGCCCCGGCCATATCTGCCCTGAACCCGGCTGCTCCCATATCCATCCAAAACCTAAGGATCTTCTTTAATTCCTTCTGCAGCTCTATAATGTCGGGATGATCAATAGGCAGCATCCAGTCTTCTTCCGGTTTGGCGAAGCCGAAATTCAAAGCAGGCTCGCTCCAATAAAAATTGCGCATGAATTGCCCGTTCCGCCTGCTGTATCCTTTTATAAAAGCATCCTGATAAACTTCAGGCGGATTAAGCCATGTGTTGTTTGTCCAAATATACCAGTTGGAATATTTATTTTTTTCCTGCTTGGCAGATTCTTTAAACCAGGGATGCTCAATGCTTGTATAACTTATAACGTAATCGAATAAAATTTTTAAACTTCTTTTTTTTGCTTCATCAAATAACCTTTTGGCATCTTCATTTGTGCCGTACCTCGGCGCTACTTTGTAAAAATCGGATACATCATAGCCCCCGTCATTAAAAGGGGACTCAAAGAAGGGATTAATCCAGATTCCGTCAACTCCTAAGCTTTTAATGTAATCCAACTTTTGTGTAATCCCGTTCAGATCTCCGATCCCGTCGCCGTTTGTATCGTAAAACGATTGAGGATAGATTTGATAAAACAGAGCATTATTAAGCCACGAGGGACAATCCGGAACCTCTGCCTTCCCGGTAATGACGGCAGAATCAATTGAAAATTTTTCTTGAGCTCGAGCAGACAGAATGATAAAACCAAGGATAAAAACTGTTTGAATTTTAATATATCTTTTCATTTTAGATTGCATTTAAGATTCAAAAGAAAGCCCAGCTTATGAAAGAATTGGATTTTTAATCAGGAACTCTATTTA
>DATKLQ010000226.1:0-3071 GCA_035542335.1 Ignavibacteriaceae bacterium
AGAAGGTCCCAAGGGTTTGGCTGTTCGCCAATTAAAGCGGTACGTGAGCTGGGTTCAGAACGTCGTGAGACAGTTCGGTCCCTATCCTATGCGGGCGCAGGATACTTGAGAAGGGTCGCTTCTAGTACGAGAGGACCGAAGCGAACGTACCTCTAGTGTACCAATTGTCACGCCAGTGGCAGCGTTGGGTAGCTATGTACGGTTGTGATAAGCGCTGAAAGCATCTAAGCGCGAAGCACGCTTCAAGATTAGGTATCCCTCTCCGACTTCGGTCGGAGCTAAAGACTCCTTGGAGATGACAAGGTTAATAGGCTGCAGGTGTAAGTTCCGCAAGGAATTCAGCCGAGCAGTACTAATAAGTCGAGCGACTTAACCATTAAATTTTTCTTTACAGATTAATCTGCTATTTATAATTTTTTACTCAGGTTCACTCTTTCAGTCTTTCACTTTATTTTTTAATAGATTCCGCAATGCGGGACAGGAATTAAATTTTGGTGATTATAGCCAGGGTGTTACACCTCTTCCCATTCCGAACAGAGTAGTTAAGCCCCTGTACGCCGATGGTACTGCATGCGCAGGTGTGTGGGAGAGTAGGTAGTTGCCAAATTTATTTTATAAACCCCGGTTTTTTAACTGGGGTTTTTGTTTTAAGTGGATTGTACACCAAATGGATGGAAGTCTTGATTTCAGAACAAGGATTAACGATCTAAGATTTAAGATGTGAATGAAAAAAATCTAAAATCAAAAATCGGTGATCGGTAATCTGAAATCAGTTATTCCTTGCAAATCCCAATAGCTTTTTAAGCTTACTACCTTCCTTTGATTCTTTTGTTTTAATTAGATAATTCTGGACAAGAAATTTGATTTAGATTGGATTTTCTCCCTTCCATAATGCATTCGCCTTTACAATTTGTTACAATTCTGAAATAACCTGTTAACTTGCCGAATATAATTTTACTTCAGCAAAAATTTTTTTCACGAAATAAAATTGAGGTAAACAATGCGTTTATTAATTTCGTCTGTCGTAGCAACAGGGCTGATTGTTATTTTCTTAATAGTAAATGGCTGCGGTCATTCAATAATGCATCATTTCAGTTCTCCCGAAAAAAAAGCAGAATTGATTGTTGAACATATATCTGATGAGCTTGACCTCTCAAAATCCCAGGAGCAGAAGTTAAATCAAATTAAAGATGAGATCATCTCCAAGCTTAAGGAAAACAAAAATAAGCATGAAGAGCTTTTCAATACATTACTCGCTGAAATAAAAAAGGATAAGATTGACGAAGTTCTTTTAACTAATAGGCTTAATGAAATGGGGAAAGACCGGGAAGAGATGCATTCATTTATTGTTTCTAAACTTGCTGAATTCCATAGCATTCTAACTAAAGAGCAGAGAGAAGTTCTTGTCCAGAAGATGAATGAATTTAAAGAAAAATTTCATTCTGATTTCTGAGAGAAAATATGAAATATGAAAAGATTATTTATTATTCTTCTTTGCTTAAGTATAAATGGCTTTTGTATTGAATCAGATAAGAACGGCTCAATAGAAGGAGTTGTTCTTGATAAGGCTACAAAACAGCCATTATATGCTGCAAACGTCATCATCCCGGAAATCTTATCGGGAGCTGCAACTGACTCGTTTGGAAAATTTTCTATTAATAATATTTCATCCGGAGTTTATCAATTAAAAGCATCGATGATTGGTTACGAAATGCAAATTAAAACACAGGTAATTGTTACTACAAACCAGGTAACTAAAATCGTATTTGAATTAAATCCGGTTTCAATAGAAATGGGTAGCGTTGAAATTACTACAGGTTTTTTTGAAACAAACCCTGAAAAAACTATTAGCACAAAGAAGTTGACAACCGAGGAGATTAAATCATCTCCCGGTTCTGCTGAGGATATTTTTAGAATAATTCACTCAATGCCGGGAGTTACGACCGGTAGTTTAGCAAATTCAAACCTGATTGTACGCGGCGGTTCGCCTGATGAAAACCTGGCTCTCCTTGATAATATTGAAATCTATAGCCCTCTGCATTTTGGAAGACTTGACGCCAGTATGGGGACTATAAGTATAGTAAATCCTGATTTGCTTGAGTCGGTTGAATTTTCCAGTGGAGGATTTCCAGCCGAGTTTGGAGGAAAGCTCTCTTCCTTATTTGAATTGAAAATGAAAGAAGGCAATACATCTTCATTCAATACCGATGTAAATTTAAATATGGCTGGGTTCGGAATTTATGCGGATGGACCTTTAACAAGCAAAAGCAGCATTGCCTTTTCAGCACGAAGAGGGATTTTTGATTTAATTACTAAAATGATGGGAAGGGAAGTTATGCCAACCTTCTGGGACGCCGCCGGAAAAATTACCTACAATATCGGAAAGTCTAATAAAATTTCTCTCCTCGGATTTTTTTATAAGGATGATGTTGAAAGAGACAAATATGATCCGGATGCTCATAATAAAGTAGGACGTGAATATGAGCATGTAAAATTCGATGTATATGGAAGTGCATTTGGTCTTAATTGGAATTATCTTTTCAGCAATAATGGCTATTCATTAACAACAGCTTCAATTACAAGTAACGGCTGGAAAACATTTGGTGGAACCAATGCTTTGCCAAATTCGAATGGAGAAGATTTAATTGAGCAGGAAATAAGTATTAAAAATGAAATCCTTTATAAGCTGAGTAATTTTATTGAAATAAAAGGAGGATTATTTCTCAAATCTATTAATTCAGACCATTTTGTTTGGTCAGAAATAGATACAACGGAAACCGGTCATATCTTTAACGCAGATACAATAAATTATTATCCTCCGATTGCATACAAGTCGGGAGGCTTTCTGCAAGCTACTTTGCATCCTTTTGAAAGATTGATTTTAACTTCAGGATTACGATATGAGTATTTAGATTTGACGAAAGAGGATGCGTTTAGCCCAAGAATATCCGCAAGCTACAGACTTACGGACAAAATTATTTTAAATGCGGCTTATGCAAAGTTAAGTCAGGATCCTGCAGCTTACCAGATACAGCTTGATGAACAGAACAAGAATTTGAGAAGTACGAAGG
>DATKLQ010000227.1:0-8411 GCA_035542335.1 Ignavibacteriaceae bacterium
CGATAAACAAGTGATTGTTCTGGTGAACCACTGGACGGGAAGCATGGGGGAAGGAATCGCGATAGGATTCGATGCACTGGGAAAAACAGTTGCAGGTACAAAAATGGCCGGGCTGAACGGCGCTATAAACCGTTTTCAGACTTCCAAGCTGGAAATTCCTTTCAGTTTACCTACTGAACAGCTTTATCATATAAACGGAAATCCTAGAGAAAACTTTATTCCAAAGCACCTGGTTGATCCCGGTGATCCGAAATATAAAAATGCTGATGATCCTATTTTGACGGAAGGGATAAGAATAATCAATGAATCCGGGGAAACTGGAAAATAATCGGCTGAAATATTTCATGATTATCCCATGTAAGTAGTCATGGGATATCGATAAAAGATAAATCTTAAAGGATGAAGTTTAATGGGGAATTCTCAATAATCAATTTTCAACTCTCAATTTTCCAGATTTAATAAGTTCCTTTAAAATATTTAATGAGAGTATATTTGAGATATCAATAAAGAGTACTTACCCGATATTTTAAAGTGTTCTGTAATCAATTTAATAAATCCCAATAAGCCCATAAGCTCCATTCCTTCTTTCCTATTTCCAAATTCAATAAAAACATTTAGTTTTACTTATACAATGAAAGAAATAATATTATGAATTTGGGCCTTATATTTAATATACAGCGTTTTTGTGTAAACGACGGCCCCGGTATTAGAACTACCGTATTCTTCAAAGGATGCCCGCTTAATTGTATCTGGTGCCAGAATCCGGAAGGCAGAAAATTTGAACTGGAAAAAATGGAGACTAATCCAAATAAATATTTCAGCTATAATTTCAAGGATGATAACGGAACAATTGGAAAGAAAATGTCGGTTGACTCCATTATTAAGATTATCATGAAGGATTACATGTTCTATGAAGAATCAAACGGCGGAGTGACTTTTTCAGGAGGTGAGCCGATGAGTCAAGTTGATTTTCTTCTTGATTTGCTGAAATGCTGCAAAACCAACAATATTCATACAGCTGTTGATACATGCGGCTATGTGCAGTTCAAGCGGTTCGAAAAAATTCTTCCTTTTACTGATTTGTTTTTGTATGATATAAAAATAATGGATGAGAATGATAGTTTAAAATATACCGGGGTTTCAAACAAACTTATTCTTGAAAATTTAAAGCAATTGTCTTTAACAGATAAAAATATTTTTTTAAGAATCCCGCTGATTCCGGATATTACAGACACTGATAAAAACGTAAAAGATATTATTAAATTTATTTCAGAATTGTCCGAAGGATCCTTTGGAAAAAAGATAAAGCAGATATCGCTGCTTCCTTTCAATGAGGTAAGCAAAAGCAAATATAAAAAGTTTAATGCCGAATATGATTTAAAAATGTTCAAATCGCAGTCTGAAGAAAAATTAAAAGAACTTACCAATAAGTTTGTATCAAAAGGATTTGAAGTAAAATTACGGGGTTAAAAATGACCGAAAGAATTAGAAAGCTTCGTGAACAATCTCTTTGTGCAGAGCCAAAAATTTCTTTGGAGCGGGCATTGTTATTAACTGAATTTTATAAGAGCAGTAAAGCCGAAAGTGTTTCAGTGCCGATTAAACGGGCGCTCGCATTTAAATATATCCTGAGCAATAAGAAAATTTGTATAAATGATGGAGAGCTGATTGTCGGCGAAAGAGGACCTGCGCCAAAAGCAACTCCAACCTATCCCGAATTATGCACACACAGCCTTAAAGATTTTGAAATCCTGAATTTACGTCCAAAAGTTTCTTTCAAAGTTGAAGAGCAAGCAAGGAAAAAGCAGGAAGAGATAATTATTCCATTCTGGCAGGGAAAATCAATAAGAGAGAAAATATTTACTGAAGTTGACGAAGAATGGAAAAATGCCTACCATGCCGGAATTTTTACTGAATTTATGGAACAGAGGGCTCCCGGTCATACTGTTCTTGATGGGAAAATTTATAAAAAAGGCATGCTAGATTTTAAGAACGATATTCAAAAATCAATCGGCAAATTAGATTTCTTTAATGATCCGGAAGCTTTAAATAAACGCGATGAATTAATTGCAATGGATATTGCGGCCGATGCTATTATTCTTTTTGCGGAAAGACACGCCGATATTTTAAAAACTTCGGCAAAAAATGAAATTGATCCTAAAAGGAAAAAAGAGCTTGAACAAATGGCAAAGATTTGTTCCAAGGTTCCGGCCAATAAACCGGAAAATTTTTGGGAAGCCCTCCAATATTACTGGTTTATACATCTAGGCGTTATTACAGAACTAAACACCTGGGATTCATTTAATCCGGGAAGATTAGATCAGCATCTTTATCCTTTCTATACAAATGGAATTGCTGACGGCTCTCTGACAGATGAATGGGCAAAAGAATTATTGCAGTCATTCTGGATCAAATTCAACAATCAGCCTGCCCCGCCTAAGGTCGGTGTCACTGCACAGGAAAGTAATACTTATACCGATTTTTGTTTAATTAATCTTGGCGGTATTGATGAAAATGGAAATGATGCAGTAAATGAGATGACTTTCATGCTTCTTGATGTAATTGAAGAAATGCGATTGCTTCAGCCGAGTTCAATGGTTCAAGTCAGCAAAAAAAATCCTGACAAACTTATTAAGCGCGCATTGAAAATAATTAAAACAGGCTACGGACAGCCGTCAATTTTTAATACTGATGCAATCATACAGGAATTGCTTCGGCAGGGAAAAAATATAACAGATGCAAGATGTGGAGGTGCCAGCGGCTGTGTTGAAACAGGCGCCTTCGGCAAAGAAAGCTATATACTTACCGGTTATTTCAATCTTATTAAAATTCTTGAGCTTGCTTTAAACAATGGCGTTGATCCAAACATTCCTGCCGGGCAGGCAGGCGCTGATAAACAGCTCGGATTGCAAACAGGAAACCCGGAAGGGTTTCAAACTTATAATGAATTGTATCAGGCTTTTGAAAAACAATTAAACCATTTCATTGATATAAAAATAAAAGGGAACAGAATAATTGAACGTCTTTACGCTGAATATCTTCCTTCTCCATTTTTATCCTTGTTAATAGATGACTGCATTACTAAAGGGAAAGATTATAATGACTGCGGCGCAAGATATAATTCATCTTATATTCAAGGGGTTGGCATTGGGAGTTTGACTGATTCTTTAACTTCGATCAAGTATAATGTATTTGATAAAAAGAAATTTACAATGAATGAACTTTTAACATCTATCAAAAATAATTTTGAAGGTAGTGTTGAATTAAGAAATACATTGTTGTACATAACACCCAAGTATGGTAATGATGATGATTACCCTGATGAGATAACAAGACAAATTTTCGAATCTTATTTTAGAGCTGTTGACGGCAGACCAAATACAAAGGCAGGACATTTTAGAATTAATCTGCTCCCAACCACTTGTCATATTTATTTCGGCAGTGTCGTAGGTGCGACACCCGATGGAAGAAAAGCAACAGAACCGTTATCGGAAGGAATTTCGCCTGTTCAGGGTGCTGATATAAATGGACCTACCGCTGTAATTAAATCGGCATCAAAAATAGATCACCTTCGAACAGGGGGGACCTTGTTAAACCAAAAATTTACTCCAATGTTTTTACAAACTGAAGATGGAATTAACAAACTTACACAATTGATAAGAGCATATTTCAGAATGGACGGGCATCATATTCAATTCAATGTAGTTTCAGCAGAGACATTACGCGATGCACAGAAGCATCCGGGAAAATACCGCGATTTAATTGTGAGAGTAGCCGGTTATAGTGATTACTTTGTTGATCTTATCCCTGAACTGCAGGACGAGATAATAAAGAGGACGGAACAACTGGCGATCAATTAACTATTCGAGGGAAGTTTATTCTGCATTAATCCCAATATTATCCTACCGGATGGATTCCCGGTTCTTTATATTTACATGAAAATTTTTACAACATGACAGAATATAGATGAAACAAGCAATCGGTGCGTGCCTCGGGGCTTCCTCAATTTCTTTTGTTAGACTTTCTGAGAATAATGAATCTGTTAAAGTAGAAAACGTTCTTACTCTTCCTCATAATGGAGATCCCAGGAAAATATTTAAAGAAAAGCTTCTGGAATTCACTCATACAGCCATACAGCCATACAATCATCCAAACGGTGATTCACAACCATTTCCTATTGTTGTAACCGGCAGAAAATTTAGAAAACTCGTCAAATTCACGACAATCTCCGAGCCTGAAGCGACCGAATATGCCTTTACTTTCTGCAATAAAACTAAAGAACCTTACTCTGCCGTTGCATCTTTGGGCGGTGAAACATTCATGGTCTACACGATTGATGATGAGGGGAAAGTTTCCAACGTAATTACCGGGAACCAATGCGCATCGGGAACCGGCGAATTCTTCCTGCAGCAGATTAAAAGAATGGATATCGGGATTGATGAAGTTGTAAGGATTGCAAAAGGTGCCGAACCATTTAAAGTGTCCGGCAGATGCTCGGTATTCTGCAAATCGGACTGTACTCATGCGCTGAATAAAGGCGTGAGGAAATCCGAAGTAGCCGCAGGCTTGTCATGCATGATGGCTGAAAAAGTTGAAAACCTTCTTAAGAAAGTCAGAGCAGGCAAAGTAATGGTTGTCGGCGGAGTTACAAAAAATTTCGTTGTGATCGATTTTCTAATGAAAAAAGTGCCTGATATTTTTATACCCGCTGAAGCTTCTTACTTCGAAGCATTAGGTGCGGCTCTTTACGGATTAGATCATGAAGTAAATATAATTGAAGACTTAGATGATATTTTTATCGAGAGGAAGAGCTCTTTCGTCTTTCATCATCCCCTGAAGAATTACCAGGATAAAGTTCAATTTAAAACTATGGAAAGGGGAAAAGCGGAAGAAAGAGATATCTGTATACTCGGCCTGGACGTAGGATCTACAACTACCAAGGCGGTTGTAATCAGGAAATCGGATAATAAAATACTCGGCTCTGTTTATTTATATACACTCGGCAATCCTGTGGAAGCCTCAAGAAAATGCTATGCCGAATTACTGCGGCAAATTCCCGAAAAGATAAAGATCATTGGATTGGGAACGACAGGTTCAGGCAGGCAGATTGCCGGGCTTCATGCATTAACCGACGGAGTTGTAAATGAAATTGTAGCACATGCGGCAGCCGCAGTCTATTTCGATCCTGATGTAGATACAATTTTTGAAATCGGCGGACAGGATGCGAAGTATACTTATATAATTAATAAAGTCCCGGCAGATTATGCAATGAATGAAGCCTGTTCTGCGGGAACCGGATCATTCATTGAGGAATCTGCTCATGAATCTTTGGGAATAAAAGTAACCGATATTGAACCGATTGCAATGAAAGGGGATTTGCCGCCTAACTTCAGTGACCAATGCTCGGCATTTATTTCTTCAGATATAAAAACTGCTCAGCAGGAAAATATAAGTAAAGAAAATATTGTAGCCGGACTTGTTTATTCTATCTGTTTGAATTACGTGAACCGTGTAAAGGGTAACCGTCCGGTAGGGAAAAAAATATTCATGCAGGGAGGGGTGTGCTACAATAAAGCCATTCCTATTGCAATGTCTGCACTTACAGGAAAGGAGATTATCGTTCCACCTGAGCCAGGATTGATGGGAGCATTTGGTGTAGCTCTTGAAATCAAAGAGAAGATTGATCTGGGTTTAATGCAGCCCGGCGAATTTTCATTAAAGCAGCTTGCTGACCGTGAAGTCGGCTATAAAAAACCGTTCATCTGCATCGGCGGAAAAGAAAAATGCGATCTTGCCTGCACTATAAATCTAATTGAAGTTGAAGGAAAGACTTATCCTTTCGGCGGCGCATGCAATAAATATTACAACATTGTTCACAAAACGAAAGTCGATGTTGATAAATTCGATTACATCAAGAAAAGGCATTATCTCACATTTGAAAAATATTGCCTACCCCCCATCCCTCCCCAGAAGTCGGAACAAGCCCTTCCAAAAGAAGGAGGAGTGAAGTCTGTAGGAATAAATCAATCCTTCCATACTCATACAATTTATCCTTTGTATTATAATTTCTTTACTAAACTTGGATTTAAGGTTGTCCTTTCCGATACGATAGATGAAAAAGGATTGGAAAGGGAGAATACCTCATTCTGCTACCCTGCACAAATTTCTTTGGAATTGTTTGCGGATTTAATTTCAAAGAATCCCGATTACTATTTCATACCTGAAATTTTTGAAATGTATGTTGATGATCCCTTGAACGGCCCTCACCGCCTGGATTTTAACTGCACCTGCGTTTTTGTAAGCGGTGAGCCTTTCTACCTGAAGCAAGCTTTTAAAGATATAATTCCTGAGGAAAAACTGATTACGCCTTTCTTCAATTTTGCAAACGGATTTGATAAGGAGGAAGAGAAATTTATTGATGTTGCAAAAAAAATGGGAGTTGAAGATGATATAAAAATAAAGGAGGCATTCCGGTTTGCGCTCAAAATGCAGGAAGATTATCAGAATGAACTTTTCGCAATGGGAAAGGAATTTATTGAATTCTTAAAGATGCATCCTGAGGAGATGGCAATTGTATTGGTAGGAAGGCCTTATAATTCATTTACCGAATTGGCAAATAAAGGTATACCAAAGAAGTTTGCATCGAGAGGAGTCTATGTAGTTCCGTTCGATATGTTTGATTACCGGAGTGAAATGGTAGATGATAACCAGTATTGGGAAGGGGGGAAAAAGATTTTAAAAGCAGCAAGAATTATAAAGAACAATCCGCAGCTGTTTGCTACCTATGTTTCAAATTTTTCATGCGGGCCCGATTCGATGCTGCTTACCACTTTCCGTTCATTAATGGGAACAAAACCATCGTTGACTCTGGAGCTTGACGGGCATACAGCCGACGCCGGAATAAATACAAGAATCGATGCAGCGCTTGATATAATTAAAAATTATAGGAAAATACAATATAGGATAAGCGATCCCGATTATTCCGATTTTATCCCGGCTAGAATAGAATTCGATGCAAATCAGGGTTACTTCATTACATCTGAAGGAGAGAAGCTGCCTTTATCGGATCCTAAAATTGATATCTTAATTCCATCGATGGGTGATTTGGCTGCCCCGATGTTTGCCGCCGGATTGAGAAGCCAGGGATTTAACACAATCCCGATGCCTGAAGGCAATCCGGAGATTTTGAAGTATGGAAGATCGGTGGCTACAGGTAAAGAATGCCTGCCGCTTCTCCTGTGTGTCGGCTCGCTGCTAGATTATATAGAAAATAAATGGGACGGCAAACAGCATATTGCTTTCTTTATTGTTCAAGGAGCCGGCAACTGCAGATTGGGGCAATACCCGGTTTTTATCCGTGAAATAATTAAGAGAAAAAGACTTAAGAACGTTACAACATTAGTTTTAATGAATGAGGACGGCTTTGCAGGTCTAGGCCCGGATTTCTCAACCCGCGGAATACAAACATTAATGATCAGCGATGTGCTTGATGATATCCGTTCAGGAATAATGGCTCATGCCGTCAATCCGGATGAAGGCTTAAAAATATTTTATGAGGAGTATGAAAAACTTAATCAAGTATTTGCTGCTGACCCTGACAAAATTTATAGAGCATTAAAAAGATTTACATTAGTGATTAAAAATAAAATTCCGGCCGCAGTTCCAATCCATGAAGCAAAGTATATTGCAATGTGCGGAGAAATTTATGTAAGGCGCGATCATTTTTCGCATAAATGGCTGAATAAACATTTTGCACAAAAAGGATTTATTCTGAAAGATTCATATATATCCGAATGGGTTTTTTATGTGGATTACCTGCTGAAGCAGGAGCTCCTGGAGCCGGAAACTTCATATAGGAAGAAGCTTGAAAGACTTATAAGAGTATTCTATATGAAGCAGGCAGAATACAGGATCAAAAAGATTCTTTCGAGAAGCGGGTACTACAAATTTTCATTTACAAAAGTAGAATCGCTGCTAAAGAGAAGCAAACATGTAATTCCTTTAGAGTATAAAGGGGAACCCGGATTGACGCTCGGAGTAGCACTTCATGAGACAATTGATAAATACTGCGGTGTTATAAATTTAGGCCCGTTCGGATGCATGCCCACGAGATTTACAGAGGCTGTCTCAATGCCTGAAATGAAAATTGAACGAAAGTTATATGCCGAAAGAATTGTAAATAAAAACTATACACTCCCGGAAATTTTCAACGGGAAAATGAACATACCGTTCCTAACCATCGAAACAGACGGAAACGTTTATCCGCAGGTAATTGAAGCGAGGTTGGAAACATTTGCGCTGCAGGCGGAACGTGTCGCCGGCTTGATGAAGAAAGCTGGAATGAATGGGTATAAAAAGAATCAGCTTAGTGGTTCTTAGTGATCTTAGTGCCTTAGTGGTAAAGATCAAAC
>DATKLQ010000228.1:0-5720 GCA_035542335.1 Ignavibacteriaceae bacterium
TCAAGTCTGGACAGTTCTTTTTCTATAGTAATTAATAAGGGGAATTTCTCCACAGGAATTAACCAATCTAATTACTACCCCGATGAAGAGGTTTTGTACCAAAATTTCCCTAATCCGTTTAATGCTTCCACAACCATAAAATATTTTTTACCGGTTGAAAGCAGAATAAGGCTTGCAGTTTACAACCTTCTTGGAGAAGAAATAAAAGAGCTTATAAATTCAAATGTGAAAGCCGGATTTCACGAATTAAACTTCGATGCGGGAAATCTTGCATCCGGTATTTATCTATACAGATTATCGGCTGTATCTGCTGATGTTGAAAAAAGCTCGACAAAAACAAAGAAATTAATATTGTTAAAATGATCTCATATCATTTTGGACTTCGCTGACCATTTACCATTTTCCATTTTCCATATATTATTCTTATATTGAATTTAAAGTTGAACTATTATCCGCAAATGAAAATTTCTGCAAAAATTCATTCTTGCTGATGGGGAAATTTAAGCTTCTCACTTCTCTATTCTGTCTCTGCTTTACAATAACGGCATTTTCACAAAAAAGTTCAACAAAAGAAATTACTTTGAATGAAGGCAAATGGGAAAAAATTACTCTGCTGCCGGAAACTCCTTTTCCCGGAATTGAATTATCCGTATCATTCAGCAATAAAGCATTGCTCATAAAAGCGACTGTAAAGGATAATCATTTTAAAGACGGAGACAAAAGCTGGCGTTACGGTGATGGGTTTTATATTAACTTTGCCGCTCCGCTGAATACTGCCGAAAACAGCTCCGATAAATTTTACGGCTTCGGCTTTTCACTGGTGAATAACAAACCGGTTTCGGTTCTTGTGGGCAAAGACGGAGAATATTTTCCCAAGCTGGATCCTCCTCCCCTTCCCATAATTAAAATCGGCAATGACTCAAGCGGGATTAAAACTGCCGAATATCTAATCCAAATTCCCTGGGAAAATGTTTATCCTTTCGATCCTTTAAAAAACGGAAGGGCAGGGATAAACATCGTCTACATTAGTCAGAATGATGATCAATCCCGCATAATAAAAATGGCGGCGGATGATAGCAATTATGACACTGAGCTGACAAATTTCAGGAAATTCATACCGATCAGATTTTTAACTTCTCTAAAATCTCCGCTAAAAATAACTGGTGAATTAAAAGACAGGATACTTGACGGAAGAAAGACTGGGGTCAAACTATGGGTGCAATCTCCCAAAAACAGAACAGTTAAATTTTCATTTAATTTAATTGCTGAAAAAGACAGCCTGATTTCAATAAAATATTTTATAAAAAAATTAAAAGCCGGTATAAATATTTTTAATCAGAATATTAACCTTCCCAAAGAATACGGCCTGTTTAAAGTACGAGTTTCAATTAATGATTCCGTTAAATGGGAAGATGCATTAATAAAATACAGGGCGGAGAGACTAATCCAAACACCGGGAGTTATAAAACTTCTCAGCCATACTTCACATAATAAATTCATCGATTTCGGATGCGATGTCTTAACCTATGATATTGATGAAATCAGGCAAGAAACGGAAGGGTTCGATGACAGAAAAGACATATACTCGCTAAATAATAAATTCAATAATCTTGATTCATTAGTTGAATTATTTACTTCAGATAAAACTATTCTTAAAAGCGGCTTTACGGGATGTGCATTCAGATCAATAATCGATTCTACTCTTCAGCCTTTTTCACTAGTGCTGCCGGCCGGCTTTGACCCGGTGAAAAGATATAATCTTCTTCTTGCACTTCACGGGAGCGGAGTTGATGAAATTGATTTTATAAAAAAAGCCGCGGAAAATCTGAAGAATGAAAATTTAATTATAGCAGCACCGAGGGGAAGGAATTTAAGCTCGTGGTATACGGGCTTGACTGAAAAAGATATTATTGATCTTGCACATTACCTGAAAATTCTTTTTAAAATCGATAAAATATTTTTATACGGATTCTCTATGGGAGGATACGGCGTCTGGCGCCTCGGAATGCTTTACCCCGAATTATTCTCGGGAGGCATAGTAATCTCCGGCATCCCCTTTAATCCCAGTGAAGAAAGCTTTGAAAATGATATGAACAATTTTTTGGATATGGAAAAAAAGCTTGAATACCTTGTAATTCACGGAACGGATGACAATTCATTAAGAATAAATTATACCGATTCTTTTGTAGAGAAATTGAAAAATCACGGTTACAAAATAGATTATATAAGAATGGAGGGAGCAGGGCACGGCAATTTTGAATACGGTAACTATATAATTAATTGGCTCAAAGATAGAAAATAATTTTCTCATATCTTCTCCCGGTCACAAATTCTTTCCCATTGATTAAACATATTTCGTTTTCTTTCAGTCTGCTCTCCTTCATTAAAGTTAGCTGTAAATTAAATTTCAAGAATTATTTCAAATGATATATTCTGAATGGAAAAAATATTTATTTAAAACATTCAACGGCAGCCGCGTATCAAAATATCTAATTTGTATTTTACTTCTTGCCGCGATATTGAGATTTTCAGGAATATTCTGGGGAATTCCTGTGTTCGATTCCCTGGTTCAGAATTATCACCCGGATGAACCTAAGATAATTAAAGGCGCTTTTCAATTTCCGCAGCATATTCTAAGAAATAATGATCTCCGCTATCCGACTTTTTATTCTTATTTTTTAGGTACACTTTCTATCCCGGCAAAAATCTTCTTTAAACTTTTGGAAATGCCGGATGAAAAATCCTTAATCTTTGTTTCCGTGTTTGCCAGGTTTGTTACTGTCCTCTTAGGCCTTGGAGCAGTTTTTCTTACGTTTAAATTGGGGAAGAAACTGTATGAAGAAAAAGCAGGGCTGCTGAGTGCTTTATTTCTTAGTCTGTCTTTATATCATATACAGAGTTCGGGCTGGGCAGCTTTAGATGCAGTAAACTCTTTTTTCATAGTGCTTACGTTATTGCTTGCTTACCAATTATATGAAAATTCATCAGCAAAACTTTATTTAATAACGGGAATTTCTCTTGGTATTCTCATCGGCACTAAGTACAACGGAGTTGCAGTTCTTCCGGCAATCCTGATACTGCATTTTTATAAATATAAACAGAATAATTCTGCTTCCATATTTAATGCAGCATTATCGAAGAAGCTTTGGCTTCTGCTTATTACTTCCGTTATTGTTTTCATTATGACCACACCCGGAGTTATTTTAAAACCGGAGGCATTTAAAGAATCAATATCCGGTTTAATTAACCTGGGCCCGGGGAAAAAATACAGAATTATTTCCGATCCAAATTTCTATTTTTCCATAATCAGGAATTATTTTACTGCGACGGATCTTTTTTTAACCTTTACGATGTTCCTTGGTTTGATTTTTCCTATACGGAAATTATGGGATAAAGAAGTCCCGATCATTTTTGCGGTGATTCTATTCTTTTTTGCTTTCGGAGCATTGGCAAGCAGGCAGCTTATTGCCGTGCTTCCTCTTACTAGCATCCTTGCAGCGCAGGCAGTTCTTTATCTTTATAAAAAAATGCCGACCGGGATGAAAGCAGTTTTGAATATTGTCCTTGTTTTGTGGCTTATTTTTTCAATCGTTTTTAATTCTTATGCGGTTTTCCAGCGCTTAAATGATACCAGAACTGCTGCAGCTCATTATATAGATAAGAATATTGCGGCAGGGAGCAGCATCGGCGCGGGTTCTATTGGAAACTATCAAAGATGGAGCTGGATGATGCCGAAAATCGATCCTTTAAAATATAAAATTGCCGATCCCCTTGAGAAACCTGAGTTTATCATCCTTACTAGTTATGATTATACGAAAATGGAAGGAGCATTGCTCTCCGGTAAGCTTCATGATTACAATTGGGATAAAAATTATTCAACAGAATGGTACATGAACATACCTCCTTCACACGATGTATTCCTCTTTTATGAAGATATATTGAACGGCAAAGGAAATAAATTTAAATACAGGCTTTTAAAAAAGTTCGAAAAGAAAATTTACATCCCCATTGAATTTCCGCCGCCTCAGATCAGGATTTATCAAAGAAGCGATAACATTTAATAATTTATAGTGAATCCTCTGCGAGAATATTTGGTGAGAAACCGAAGTTCAGGTTCAAGTTCAAGTTCAAGTTTAAGTATTCCAAAAAATAATCTGAAATAAAGAATTATTCTCGTTAAAAGCCATCCCTAATTATAAAAAGAGAGTTTATAGTGAATCCTCTACGAGGATTTTTTGGCCAAGCTTTCTGTTTGATTACAATAGTTTAACCTCTACAAGGTTGATGCGTGTTCATAGATTAAAAAAAATCGTGGATGTTTAACTATTGTACGAATAAATTAATAAATGATTTAGATCCTCGTAAAGGATCAACAAGAATATTTTATTGATGTTTGTGAATCCTCTACGAGGATTGTTTGCATGGGAAGTTATTCCTTTGTTACAATAGTTCAACCTCTACGAGGTTGAAGCGGGTCAGATAATCCGGCTGCGTGATTATTTTCTTTTAAAATTAGCAATCCTTAAGCAGACCAGATCTTGCAGATTTTCCGCCAGCTTGACAGGCACGTTGAAATTATTAACAATAATTGAAAAAGCAACAGGCTCGTTGTCGCCGGTGTATGCATATCCCGAAAGACTCCTTACAGATTGAAGATAGCCTGTCTTTGCTCTTACTTTTCCTGTAAGAACCGGATTTTTCATCCTGTCTCCAAGAGTACCGTCCATTCCGGCAATCGGCAGTGAATTAAAAAACGGGATAAAATTTTTACTTTGGTATTCATAATTTAAAAGATCGACGATTTGTTTGGGAGTCACGAGATTCAGTCTCGATAATCCGCTTCCGTCGGCAATGTTCATATCTTCAGGATTTATTCCGATTTCCTTGAATAAATCATTAAGTGCAAGAATCCCGTATGTAACCGATCCGAAATTTTTTGTTTCTAAACCTATTGTTTTTAACAACTGTTCGGCAAAAAAATTCTGGCTGTTCTTATTGATAACCTTTATTATCTCCCTTAACTCTGTCGAGTATGTTGTAAATAACTTCTGCATTTTAGAATAATTGAGGGATTGGGTTATATCATCAATATCCATCGGAAAGCCCTTAACCTTAATTCCTCTTGATTCCAAGACTTCTTTTAAAACAACCATAAAGTACTGGGTAGGATTATTCACGCTGACGAACGTTTTTACGGAATCGGACATTCTTATTGCTCCGAACACGGTAACGATATTTGTTCCTCTTTCCCTGTAAACATCAATCGTGGCAACAGAATCATCCGGCACTGCAAAAACTTTATTTATGGGGACAATATATTTTGTTTCGGGAGAAATGGATATTTTCGGCAAATGTTTTTCTTTATCTACCGTGACAACAATATCGACGCAGTTATCATTAAACGAGAGTGCACCTGACTGAGCAGCAAACCAGTAGCTTTCATTGTCCCATGCCCACCCTTGTCCAAGTCCTTTATCTTCAAACAGGTTATCATCACCCACCAGGTTTCCGTTTATTTCATCTATCCCATATACAAGCAGAGAATCGGCCCATCCGTTAAATACTTTAAGTAGGTCGCCGTTGTAAAACCTCCCGGAGATTGTGGGATCACCTCTTCCTTCAACCACAAGATCGCCTTCCAGTATAGAGCCGTCTATTTTCCCGTTGATGTAAACATTCGTTGAAAATTTATACTCGGGCCCTAAAATATCCAAAGCACC